>NZ_JANMZH010000825.1:0-37608 GCF_031383065.1 Microcoleus sp. OTE_8_concoct_300
CGGCGCACAGCCGTATTCGCTGTCCCACAACGATAGCGCTCTTGACGGCAAGTGAGAACTGACACTCGATAATTGTTGAACAGCCTGAGAAATTGGACTGTCCCAACTGGTAATTCTCTCGTGCAACAGTGGCAAGGCCCAACTTCAAGAGTGCTTCAGGTATCCACGCCAATGTACTGTAACCGTATCCTACAGTCACGCCCGCGACCTCCCAGTTGTGATGGGGAATGTTGGTAAGTACGTTCTTTCAGTGTTTTGGCGAACGGTCTCGACTTTCCTCCTATGGTCGCCCGCGAGGACAATTCGTTCCGAGCGCGGGAGTTGTTGGATGTAAAGTTTCATTAATTGTTGTCGATCAGGTCGAGTGTCTTGTAATGCTTCGTAAACGCTTGGCCATTGACGGCGAAACACGCAAGATAATGATAAGTCGGCTAAACTTTGAGCTGTTCTAGTCAACAAGAGTGCATCCATTAACTCAAAGGTAGCATCTTGCGCTTTACGTAGATTGTTGTAGATGGCTTGACGAAACTCTTGCAACCATCGTCACAACATTATTCATAGCGGTCGATCGGGTTGGTGAGACTTCCCTATCTTCCGCCATCCGGGTCAACTCTGCTTGAGTTGACCCGGTATTTTTTTGCCGGTTGTTGGTTCTCTCATCCCTTCGATTGTGCTGTGGCGAGATCACTTTTGCTTGAGGGCGATCGTACTCTTTAGTCTAAACTCCAGTTACCTACCACGTTGTCGGCGTTTATAAGCACTCAAAGGTTTACCTGTTAACTCATACGCTGTTATAACAAAAGCCCTATATGACTATGGTTCAGGAACGTAAACGGTCTTAAGATAACGACCATCTATAGTTTGACCAATCGCTACGCGCGTACCTTCACGCCCCAAAGAATCCTCACCTGGCTTTCTCAATATATCCTCAACTTCTACCTCATTAACTCCCTGCTCATAGATATGAAGTAAATCTGTTTCAGGATCGATATAAAAGCGCAAATTCATACATTAATTATTTTTGTTAAACAGATGAACCCAAATATAAGATAGCCCAAAAAATCGCTTAGCACGGTTTATGGACATGAGGCTACTATAAGTTTAGCGTTCTGGTATAATTATGTTGGTGTGTCACTTACTCCTTAACGGCAACCATAAAGTAATGCGTTAAATCTAAGCTGTTCGGGATTTAAATTGTATGTCAAAAAACAATAAAACTCTTGTGGGGTGGGCGTCCCGCCCGCCCCGAATATGCAATTTAAATGCGCGACAGCTTAGGCACAAGCCAAGTAGAAAATACATTAAAATATGTCATCACTAATTTTAACCAGAATCTTCCTGGCAACCGCAGCCCTTTTCGGAGGTTTATCTGTCGCCGGCGGTGCTTTTGCCTCCCACGCTTTAAAAGATAAATTGACCGATCGAGCTTTAGCAATTTTTGAAACCGGCGCCCGCTATCAAATGTACCATGCCCTAGCTCTATTACTCGTCGCTTTACTCTTGAGCTACGCCCAAGAGTCTCAAACCTTTTTTGCAGTGGCTGGATGGGCTTTTATTGCCGGCACTATCATCTTTTCAGGGAGTTTATACGCCCTGAGTTTGACTGACATCAAATGGCTGGGTGCAATTACGCCCCTGGGGGGGGTTGCTTTTATTGTCGGTTGGGGGTGTTTGGCAGTCGCTGCTTTTAATTTTAAATAGGCAACTGGTAAATTTTGAGCCAATTGGCAATTGGCAATTGGCAATTACCTAATTGTCAAATACATCGCTGGAAAACATCTCAGTCACAGTACGCAAGTAAGGTACAAATACGGTTAAATCTTCAGCAGGAAGCCGATCGCATATTTCCCAAAACAAAATCAGCAGCATATCCTGCACTAACTCCCAACTTACATGAAGTTTGGGGTACAACATCACGCAAATTGGAAACAATTCTTGCTGTACCGGGCGAATACTACCTTCCAAAACGCACCAGCACAAATAGCTTTGAAAAATCTCGACATCCCGGATACCAGAAATTTTTATCTCCCGATCGCTCAAATATCCGCTGCTGCTGCGGTATC
Organism: Microcoleus sp. OTE_8_concoct_300; assembly: GCF_031383065.1. Classification (NCBI taxonomy): domain Bacteria; kingdom Bacillati; phylum Cyanobacteriota; class Cyanophyceae; order Oscillatoriales; family Microcoleaceae; genus Microcoleus; species Microcoleus sp. OTE_8_concoct_300. Next base: position 2,064 of record NZ_JANMZH010000825.1, read on the forward strand.
CTTGATGCTGGAAACTAGCCCGCTCGTAAACTGCACTAGCAATCTCAGTTGTATGCTGCCACAAATGCTGAACAGCTAATAGAGATCTGGAATTTGGGGACTGATTCGCCGCAGCCTCGTTAATCTCTCCGTAGGGAATGTGCAGGTAGTCGTCTACAATTTTTAAGTAGGGTGCAAATTCCGATCGTTCTGACTCCGAAAGACATCCTAACAAGATTTTGCTAGTGTATTGAAATTGCACCGTCACAAATCCCAGCACTAACGCATCAGTCTTTGAGTATTTCCGCCTCACTTGGATAATATCTTTTCCCACCAGCACTGACAAGCGAAAAATAGGTTCTCTCTCCGCGTAAGCGTCTATTGCTTTGCGATATAAGGTGCCAGAGTCAGCCACAATTTCTAAAGGATTAATTAAGCTCGGATCGATCCCGTGCCGCTCTATTTGTTCCCCTAAAAGAACTTCTACTCTATTCCAAGCTATCTCGCTGGCTAATTTCAGGCTATTTGTCAATTTGTCAACTATTTTAGCTCGATTTCCCTCAAAATTGGTTAACTCTGGGCTTGGGGGAATTTGGCGTGGCGCTTGGTTTTCTCGTGCCGCAACTGTACTGTAATATTTTTTGGCCCAGCTAACTGCGAAGGAAGAAACGCTGACGCCTTTAGCCTCTGGGAGTTTGTGAGTGTCCGATCCGGTAATACCCCTAGACGCCAGACTGTAGCCCTGTTGAATTTTGTCTGCTGTCGGTAAAGACTTTGAAGATACTTGTGAAATACCGGTCATGATAAACCTCGTTTTTTTATTAAGTCGCACCCGATCGATTCCCCTAATTTTTAACGTTGTTAACTACAATCTTCTGCATTTCTACGCTGACAGTCATCTGCCATTATGCTTAAAGATATAAGCCATTTGGCTCGCCTGCCTGCATCTTTTACAAGCTGCACGTTAATAACGTTATTTATTGTGCTATCGATCACCGTCACCCTGTGATCGCGATCCTAATTTTTGTTTGTGACCTATAAAGAGGGCTGGAAATAAATTTAATTTGTCTTAAAAGCTGAGAATTAAAGTCAAGTCTGCCTCAAAAAAACTGCTCTTTGAAATACTTTATCTTTGTTTTGGAGCGCTTAGGTCGATCGCCCTAATTTCTTAATGAAGCTAGGCTCAAGCACGATCGAGCGGTGACTTTTGTTAATTTATTTCCCTAGCTGAATTAGAAATCTATTTTGAGTCTGGCGATTGTTAGTAAACCCTAACAAGTTCCACTCTGGGCTTTTCTAAAGAAAGAATTAAATTTGAGATGAGCATCAGATTTATGTGCATTTCGTTAATGCCATTGCCAGCGGGGTTTTTTGTGATCAGTGTTTTAGCTTCCCCGTGAAGCGAAGCTATCCCGTAGGGAATCGCCCGCAATAGATCGTCGTCCATTCGATCGGCCAACTACCCTTCAAAACCAGAATTAGCGAGTGACTCGCCCCATCGATTCCCACATTTTGCCAACTCTGACTGGTTCGATCCCCCAGGCCGGAGGCAAAAGCCTGCCTCTACAACCATAGGATGAGGTAGATGCGGGCCCCACGGGCGATCGCTCCTCAAAAACAGCACGGCCAGTAGGTCTTTAAGGCTATGCCTTCGGGTAGGATTAATAGGACGAGAGGAAGTGGATAAAATGAGCGCTAGCAGCAATTCAACAGAAATCAAGTTCGGAACCGATGGGTGGCGGGGACTGATTGCCCATGACTTTACTTTTGCCAACGTGCGAAAAGTCACCCGGGCGATCGCCAGTTACCTAGAAACCGCTTACACCAAAGACCGTCCAGTTCTAGTCTCCTACGATACCCGCTTTCTGGCAGACGAGTTCGCCCGCACCTCAGCGGAAGTATTGGCAGATTTGGGATGGACAGTGAAAGTGGTCGATCGAGATTGCCCCACACCAGTCATCGCCTACAGCGCCAAGCATCTAAACTCTGCAGGAGCCCTGATGTTCACGGCTTCGCACAATCCCGCACCTTACTGCGGCATCAAATACATCCCCGACTACGCCGGCCCGGCAACCCCGGAAATTACTGATACAATTGTGGCCAATATTGCTGGTGCTTCTGATGCCCCAGCCAAAGGCAGCCACAACGATAAAATCTCCAGTTTTGACCCCAAACCCGAATATCTGAAGTTTCTTTATACTTTGATCGATGTGGAGCGGATTCGCTCTGCTAAGTTGAAGGTGAAGTACGACGCTCTCTACTCGACTTCTCGCGGCTATCTCGACGGGGTTTTGGAACACTGTGGCTGTGAGGTCGAAAGTTTTCACACCTACCGCGACGTGCTGTTTGGTGGCGGAATGCCGGAACCCAAGGGCGAACAGTTAGTTGAGTTGGTGGAAGCTGTTAAGAAGGATGCGGCGGATTTGGGTTTGGCTACCGATGGCGACAGTGATCGCTTTGGTATTGTGGACGAGTTGGGAAATGTCTTGACTCCAAACACCGTGCTGTTACTGCTGGCGCGTCACTTGGTTAAGAATAAAGGCTTGACTGGGGCGATCGTCCGTACAGTCGCAACTACCCACTTGCTGGACAATTTGGCCGCCAAGTACGGTTTAACAATCTACGAAACCGCAGTCGGTTTTAAGTACATCGGCGAAAAAATGCGGGAAACGGCGGTGCTCATCGGTGGCGAAGAGTCTGGCGGTTTGAGCGTTTTGGGTCACATTCCCGAAAAAGACGGGATTTTGGCTGATATGCTAGTTGCTGAGGCGATCGCCTATGAAGGCAAACCGCTTTCTCAGCTAGTCGAAGAAGCCATTAAAGAAGCCGACGGTCCCCTGTACAACAAACGCTTGGACTTGCACCTAGAAGAAGCCCACAAAGCAGCCGTTTTGGAATCTTTTACCAAGAATCCCCCCAAAGAAGTAGCAGGTATTGGCGTTAAGGAAATCGGCCGCAAAGACGGGATTAAACTTTATCTGGAAGACGGCGGCTGGGTACTGCTGCGCCCTTCGGGAACCGAACCCTTAATGCGCGTTTACATGGAAACAAATTCTGTGGAAAAAGAAACCCAAGTTGCCGAACACATGGAAAAGGTAATTTCCCAGTTAGAACCTGTGTGACATACTCCCACACTCACCCTTCGGGTGAGTGAGGGCTTCTGTGGGACTCCTCTGTGAGGACATTGACCACAGCTAAAATACTCTTGACTGGTACGGTTTGGATTTACAGCTATTACCTTCAGCTTTGCGTAGGAAATTAGGTGCGGCAATCCTCTCATTATCTGAGGTGACAATAAAATCAATCAACCCTAGGTCAAAGCCTACAATATTGTTTGCATCAAAATCAGGTTTGATTGTTGGAAGTGTTTTGTTATCAAGACTCAGGGTTAAATAGTAGCCGTCTTACTTCTTGGTAATAGTAAGAGTCTTGATTTCAAATCCCTTAGGTATTTGAAGATGAATAATTACCTTTATATTCCCAATTTTAGACAGCGTAATTTTCAGGCAAACAAAGTGATTCTGCTTGAATTGTGGATATGTAAAAGTCTTGTATTGCCTTTTGGTTTTAAATCTATGTCTCCCTGAATTTTTACTATTATAGTCAACCTTTAACCATTTTTCAAAAGCTAACTCGACTTTTTTAGGTACTTATTTTAACACCTGAGAATGAATAGCTTTATACCAAGGTCTATCAATTTTGATATCAGTCAACGTTGCTTGCTGACTAAACCTATTGGGCTGAGATTTTAACTTAGGAATGTGACAAACAACAAGCGAACATCTGCCAATAGAGCAACGATTTTGCTCGTACTAATCAAACCTTTGAGCAAGCTAATAATTATATTGACAACGCAGCCTATCTAATGTGTTGTACATAATGATTGCTTGCTCTTTAGTCGGTTTTAATGGTATTGATAAGATGTTCTCACGCTGCCTTTTTTTACCAGAATCGGTGTGACTATTTTAATCTACACCAATTTAACTCGAAGTGCAGCAACGATTGTGAAGAATGCTTTCGGCTCTAAAGGTCGCTCTGTCAGCGACTTAAAAGTCCATTTGGTATTAGTGACCAAATATCGGCGTAAAGCCTTTACTAACCTGATGTTGACTCGCTTGCAGGTTGTCATGGAATAATTGCTAATCAAGTGGGATTTTAAGCTGATTGAATTTAGCGGGGAAGAAGATCACGTTCACCTACTCTTTCAATATCACCCAGACGTGGAACTGAGGAAGCTGGTAAATAATCTGAAGTCAATTTATTCTATAAAAATTCCTCAAGAATTTGCGGCTCATGACGGAAAAGTTTTACTGGAAGGATGTATTCGGGAGTAGTTCTTATTTTGTCTCAAACTGTGGGGGGGTAAGGGTATCTACGCTTCGCAAATATATAGAAGCACAACATTCTCCCAGTGAAGCCACTGTATATTTGTTCGTTGACGACAACATCCGATTCCTCCGTGCTTCGCACATCAGGAACCGGATTGTCGTCAACTCACGCGAATTCATCACAACACTTACCCAAAGGGTAAGTGTGAGACTTCTTCTGTTCTAGTTAAAATTAGAATAAAAAATTTCGTAATTTTTCCCGCCTCTACTTGACTTTTACCCTCATCTTGTGGTATATTATTCAATAATTGGAGGGTAAAAAAATATTATTTTTAGAAATGTTTAAATTATTAAATAATAATATCAGTTAGATAACTAGCCGATCAACGCGTTTATGAAAACAATTCCTCTGCTCGCCATTAGTTTTTTAGTAGCAATTTTAGCAAGCGCGATCGGCATTATCTCAGTGCAGAACGCCGCGCCAGTATCCTTAAACTTTATCTTTTTTCAATCGATACAAATGCCCGTAGGAGTAGTATTGGCAATGAGTATGAGTGCAGGACTGATCGGAGGTGCGCTACTACAACCGTTGTGGAACCTTTCAGATTCCCAAAACTCGCGTCCTAAATTTCAGGTAAATCCAGAAGAATCCGACACCGTACAATATTAACTAGATTTGATCCCTTAGAGGGAATACACCTGACCGTCAATCAGCAATCGAGTAATTCCCTTAGCTACCAAATAAGGCGCGGTTTTTTGCAGCATACTGCCGTCAGGAATCTTGAAAACCCTTTGATTGCGAGTAGCAAATCGGCGGGCCACCCGGTGATTGTCAAACACTGCCAGGGTTTTCTCGCGAATTTCCGCCGCTGGAATTTGACCGAGTTCACCAAAAGCTTTTAGAGGTCTAGTGATTAACTCCGCCCCCCGATCGACCACCAAATAACAAATTTTCGGAAGAGATGCTTCGCTTAAAGGCAAAACTTGAATCAGCCCTGTACCCCGAAGCTCGATCGAGTCGCCCGACGATATTGAACCCAGCAGGCTGCCTTCAAAAATAGAGTCTTCATCCTCTAAATCTTCGTCGAAGTCGTCCTCTAAATCGTCTTCATCCTCATCCTCATCCTCATCCTCATCCTCATCCTCATCCTCATCCTCATCCTCATCCTCGTCCTCATCTTCCTCGAAATCGCTAAAATTTTCACCTGCCAGCAGCCCTTCTGCTGGCAGCATTGCCTTTAGTTCACCAGTCACAACAGCGCGGTCGCTCCGATCGGCCTTCTTTGCTGCTTGGACATCTGGCAAATCAGAAACATCCAAATTCGACTCTACAGTTCCTGGAATTTCGAGTTCTGCAACTGGTTCAGGGGCTGATCCAGAACGCTTTCGGATCGTCGGTCTCGAATTTGAGGCTGACGGAGGCCGGGGGGCTGACTCCGACAGGGGGACACCTACAGGAGCGGTTTCGCCATCGGCCGACGACTCAGTAGTCCTCTCTGTCGGTTCAGAAACACTGGTGCGATCGGACAAACGCTTTTGTTTTTGCTGGACTAGAAATTCGTATTCCGGCTCCGACAAAGCCCCCTGAATGATGCGCCTCACAGTGGAACTGCTCACTCCGTAGCGCTTTGCCAAAGTGATAGTATTCTCGTTTGACTGTCGGTACAGCCTGATGAGTTCGCGTTTGTCTGAATCGGAGAGTTTTGTAGGCGTCATGCCAAGTTTTCCAGCAAAAAGACGTGAAAAGACGCAGGCTAGCAGTCAGCGAACTGTGATTTTTCATTTTCGATTTCAAACTCACAGATGCCGACAAGGGCAAAAAAGCTTTCGCGTCCCCATCGCTTGCCAAACCAACCCCAATCTCAAATCGCTACGCTGCGCGACGACTGCGCCTGCTCTGGCGAGAACGGGTTGAGATGTCATGTTCCAAGATAGCTCCAATTCCGAACAGGATGGCGCTGAAAACAAAAAAGACTTCCAGCAAACTGCCGCTTTGATAACTACCCTCAGCCTGAGTATCGCGCCATTTAAAGTACATATCTGCGATGTAAAGCGAAAAAGTTGCAGCCGCAATCATCCTCCAAGATTGGGAAAAACGTCCTCCCCAAAACGCCAGCAGCAGTGCAGTAGCAATAATCAGCAGAAAAACGTCCCCGACGATGTAAAACAAATTGATTGCATTTTTGTAAGGCGACAGTTGTTTGTCAAGTGCCATCACCCATGCGGGAGCTTTGATTTCTGCTGCTTCTTCTTCTTCTTCTGCTGATTCAGCCTCAGTCGCTGCTGCTCCTTTTGCCTGTAACTTGGACGAATTGTCCAAAGCAGGCGCTTTTCCTTTGGCAGCGGTTGCTGGTGGAGATCCTGTCACTACTTCCTGAGTGGGTGCTGTACCCATTCCTAGCTGTGCTCTCCAAGAGTCAGGTGCAGCAACCCAGATAGCTACAGCAATCCCGAAGGCTGCAATTCCCGCTAACAAACCCCACTGCCAAATTTCTAGATTCAGCCGCTTGGAAGTCACAGCTATAACCATGCCCCCGATCAACACTACATAGCTGCCCAGATAAAACGCATCTGCAGGAGACACGTCCGGGTCTAACTCGAAATAGAGTTCCCAAATCCCGAACAGCACGCCCCCTAGGAAATAGAACAGCATCCCCAGACCAATGCCCAGCCAGACGTTGCGCCCGCTGACCATGTGCGGGCTTTGCCAGTTTCTAAAACAGACTAAAGCCGCTCCCAAGTATGCTCCGCATTCAAAAATATAAGTGCCGATCGAGTACCAAAGAGGTAAACCCTCTTCTACTGAAAAGGGGACGCTGAACAGCAAAAAGAACAGCAGCGCCATTACAGCCCAGACAATGCCCGCAATCACTAGGGTCTGAGCTGACAGTAAAGATGGAGATGTAGATGACTTTTCTGAAGTACTACTCATAGGGATTCCACGAGACCTAACTAGCGGTTGAACGCACCCCATCTCAATCTTTGATTGTCGATGAGGATTCTTTCGCAACAGAACCTTTGTCTGACGCTCCCGGAAAAACTGGCGTCTTCAGCGTGTCCTTGGGACTTTTGCCCTTGTACACTCTAGAAAGACTAAGCAAGAATAATATCTATTTACTAATTCAAGGAATTAGTCGTTAGTCGATCTTTGGCCCGGAAATTAATGATAGAAATACGGTATATGTCTCCACCCTTAAGGCTTTTACAGTACCCAATCTATCTCTGAAATTATACCCTCAAATGTTGCGGGCTCTCTTTTTTTGCTTCCGCGCTCCCCCATTCATATCAATGATTATGGGTGGGGGAGTGCGATCGATCGAAATTTAGTTAAATTGCCAGACATTAAGTGGCTTCCAAACCGACTCAACAATTTTGTTGCTTAATACACGTTGGTAATCCAACCTGTATATCACGTACCCCCTACAGTGCAATTATCTGGGCTCAATTATCTCGGTCCAATTGTCTGAGCAATTGTCAAAGATTTTCTATGCTGCGATCCACAACTTGTTGAGGGCTGATTGTTTCAGCCAATCTAGAAACTGAGTGCGATCAGGTGCTGGCATATCTTGCAGCACATCGCTCACTCCCTCAGCGAAGCCCGTATCGCCAAAGTATGATTTGCCCAAACGGTGGAGTTCTTGCAATAATGTCTTGAGATGCTGCTCTTGCCAAGGGGGCGCCTTGTGATTTTGCAAGGGACTAACGGTTAGCCAATTTTTGATCGCATCAGGGGAGTCTGCCTGGGGGAAGTTTCCCTGCTGAAATACCTTGGCGATATCTTTCTGAAACGATGCGGCTTGCCTTGCGCCTAAGAGGTCTTCTACATCGAAGTAAACAGCTTGGAGGAGCAGCAGACAAGCCTGCGCGAACAGCGGTGCTTTGGCTGCTTCATTACCTGCCGGTTCTTCACCGGCAAGCTGATCTAAACGGACTTTTCCCCAGACGCTATATCGATCCGGCTCTTCTAGCAGAACACAGGCTTTGCCTCGGTTGTCGGTTAAGTCCCGCCACAAGGCTCTGGCGTCTTCTGCTTGCTTGCCGTTGAAGGCGCTGATCAGGCGAAAAGTCTGCCCCTGATAATTGAGAATGGGAATTTGTTGATCCCGTTTTGGGTGTTGAAAATTGGTTATTTCAACATCCTGCCGTTTCAGAATAAACATGACACTGCGATTTGACTCCTGTCATGGCCGAGGTGCTGTGCTTTTGACACTCCCCATGCCTAAAGGCGAGGGGATTCTTGATTCAGCGAGTCCACTTAAATTAGCAGGATTGCTCCCGATCACCCAGAGATGGTGCTCTCCTCAAGCGTTCCGATACTTTTTTGCTAACAAACGCTAACAAATATCCAAGCTGAGATTGTCTCTCTGCTTTGGCGTATCAATCAATGCACGAAGGAAAATCCCCCGCGCACAGTTTACAACTGCTGTACTGGCAACGCTTGATTTTCGCGCTCGTGCCGAGCGGGCGATTGACTGTGTTGCTTTGATGCCGTAGAGGAAGCTTATATAGAGGCTCCATACCATCAAGGATTTTCACCTGAGTCTTTCAATCCTAGTTCTACCACATTTTTATCAAATATCAAGTCGAGCCGAATGTTAGCAAACATAACTAAATATCAGCAAATTAGTCATCCTGGCTCAACTCATGCCTAAAATCAGGGAACGATCTCTGGTTTTTCGGTAATGGGGTCAGCGTTTTAGGCTTTACCACTATCGAATGTTAACATAACCAATAGACATCCCCGAAAAAGCACCTGTTACTCTTGTCCTGTCTGAGATCGGTCTTAATTTCTGGAGACATCCGATCGACAAAATATTTGGGTTTCAACTCGACCTCTAAATACCTTACATTAGTTCACGTCCTCCCTAGTTTTGATTGTAAATTTAAAATTGTGCTGTTTGCAGGTGAGTCCCGACAGCTTTTGTCAGATACAGGAAGAGGACGCACAGGCACTCTCATCACCTTGGTTCTTTTCCCCCATCGCGCTCCACGCCGTATTTTCCTACATCAAACCGGTTTCTGCGTAAGTCATAAAAAAAACTCGGTAAGTGGAAAACTGGCGTCCCAAAGAGGACCCGCCCGGGAAACGACCCTTCGGCTACGCGAGCGGGCATCGCCCGGGCGGTTGAAACCGCCGTGAATCTTCTCCTATAATCAGGGTGCGAGTAAGAATAATCAACTACGTGTTGAACCATTCCTAGTAGGGAGAGATTCCCGCGAAGCACGTAAGTGCATAGAAGCAGAACACAAAAAGAGCAACTAATGGCAGGGTGGGGAGCGTACCGGATTGGCTAGTGTTGAGCTCTCAAAGCGATTTGAAAATAAAAGTAACCCCAATAGCAATACCTCTGGGTAGTTGTTTTGAGCGTCAGGGCATCTTGACAATGCCTTTGAAGATTGCAAATATATTCAAGAATGGAGCGTGTGTTCAGACCGCTTGAGTGTCAAAACATAATTTACTTGCTCGATCGCACACTGCACCGATAGAATAATGTTGTTAGCGATTTTTGAGTTGGGTGCGTAACTCAGTTGGATAGAGTAGCTGCCTTCTAAGCAGCGAGTCGCAGGTTCAAGTCCTGCCGTACCCGTTACACAAACTTAATGATATCAAGGGTTTCAGCACTTTTTTACCGAAAAGGAGAGAGCGGTTGAAATCTTATTTGCTTCGGATTGGTTTCGGATTCGGGCCTTTGAAACAAATCCTTGAAAAAGCCCCGCCTGCCAAACTCGGGCCAATCTTCCCTAGGACGGGCGATCGACACTGCTACCCTTCTGAGTATATGTTTGCCACAGCCGATGTGGTATCATAAAAAGTCTATTGTGTCAATAGCCAAGCGCCGGCGATGTTAAAACAGCACCAGCAGCCGGTTGTGGGCCGAGTAGCCCTCAGGGGTTATCCTTAGTAATCAGGCTAGTTTCCGACAGGTTTGGATATGTTCCCAACAACTCTATTTCATATTCCCCAAAATTTAATGCTATTACTCGACCGCAGCGCGATCGACCGATTAAAGCCCCTATTCGCGCAAGCAAGCGGAATGCCTATAGTTGCATCGGAAAATACGGCAACAATTGCGCTCGTATTGGTTGCTCTGGGAATTCTGGGTTGGGGATTTTATCGCGCCAGACCTTTTGGCAAACTGGGAATTTTGGCTTGGTTGCAGTCTGTTGCGCTGATGAGTCCCTGGTTGCTGTTCTTTGGTTTGTTCGCCGCCGGGATTTACCTCAATCTAGTTGCGGTATTGTTGCTGCTGGTGGCATCCACGGGATTATACATTTATCTGGGTCGGCAATTGCGTAAGGCTGCATCCGATGCAGTGCTGCGATCGCGCCCCGATGCTGCTGAGGTAAAGTCCCAAAGCGATGCTGTCTCGGCCCATGACTCGCAGCCGACACCAGCCAAAGAAACCATTAAGATCGTCACCTCGTCGCCTGGGAATAATGAATCAGAAATAATTCCCGTTCCAGTTGAAGACCTCAAGGCAATTAAAGGCATCTTTGGCATTGATACTTTCTTTGCCACGGAAACGATTCCCTATCAAGATGGGGTGATATTGAAAGGCAATCTCCGAGGAGACCCAGAACAAGTACACTCACGTTTGACGGCAAGTTTGGCAGAAAAATTAAACGATCGCTACCGCCTATTTTTAGTAGAAAATCAGGACGAGAAGCCAGTAGTTATTATCTTGCCCAGCACCAACGACCCGCAGCCAACTAACCTATCTCAAAAAATCCTAGCAGTCGTGCTGCTGCTGGCAACAATTGCTACTAGCTTAGAGACAGGCGGTTTGCTGCTAGGTTTCGATTTCTTTAACTCGCCGGGTCGATATCTCGAAGTTCTGCCAATTGCGGCGGGAATTTGGGCGGTTTTAGGCTCTGGCGAAATTGCTCGCCGAGTCCTGGCAAATCGGTACAAGGTTCGCTTGAGTTGGCCGTTTTTTATACCAACTTTGCAGATAGGTTGTTTTGGAGCGATCGACCGTTTTGAGTCGCTGCTGCCCAACCGTAAAGTTTTGTTTGATATCGCTTTTGCCGGGTCAGCCGCTGGGGGAATAGTTTCTCTGCTAATGCTGGTAACGGGTTTGCTGCTGTCTCACCCGGGGAGTTTGTTTCAAATTCCTGCAGAATTTTTCAAGGGATCGGTTTTGGTGGGAACTTTGGCAAAAGTGGTTTTGGGTACCCGCTTGCAGCAGCAGATTGTTGACGTTGACCCGCTGGTAGTTATCGGTTGGTTAGGCTTGGTAATAACGGCGATTAATTTGATGCCGGCCGGACAGTTGGACGGGGGTAGAATCATGCAAGCCATCTATGGTCGGAAAATAGCAAGTCGCGCTACTTTGGCGACGTTTGTGGTGCTGGCGATCGCTTCTTTAGTTAATCCTTTGGCTCTGTATTGGGCGATCGTGATTGTGATTTTACAGCGGAATCTGGAGCGGCCGAGCCTCAACGAGCTGACTGAGCCTGACGACGCTCGCGCAGCTTTGGGTTTGCTAGCTTTGTTCTTGATGATTGCTGCGCTGTTGCCGTTGACTCCGGCAATGGCTGGTCGTCTGGGAATTGGGAACTAACAGTAGCCAGGTGTCTTTGGTAATAGGCTCTAGGGTTGCGGTAAATTATTGGAACATAGGAATTGAGCGATCGAACTGGGGAACTGAAGGGCGATCGGGTTCCTAATTACCAAAATTTTGGGGTGAGAGCCTCGCCCATAAGCGGGCGACTTTAATTAATCTTAAGAAACCCCTTGAGGATTTGTAGGGCAGCTGTATACTGAGTCAAGGGGGTGAAGCAAGTGTTTAATTTGACGTTGGAATTTAAGTTGAAGCCCACAGCGACACAGATAGCAGTTTTTGAAGACTCGCTAGAACAGTGCCCGAAGGTATACAACTCGGCCTTGAAAGAGTGTAAAGACTGGTACAACTCACGCAAATGTCAAATTAACTCTTGCTCCAAAAGCTCCGAGTACATTATTCCTGCTGACGGGCCCTTACCGACCTATTCAAGTCAGTGCAAGGCTTTAACAACATACAGGAAAACCAGCCCCGCACTGCTGCGAGTAAACGCGGCCCTACTGCAACAAACGCGTTTGAGGTTGGAAAAAAGTTTCGTCAGTATGTGCGAGCAAAGCCAGGGGTTCCCTCGGTTAAAAAAAAAGGGAGCTTTGAGGTCTTTCAACGAACCGCAGTTGGGTACAACTTTCCATCAAAGCAACCGATTTAAACTGCCTGTAACTGGCTGCATAAAGTTTTGGCAGGAGCGCCCCATCCCCCAGGGCGAAATCGTCAAACAAGCTCGCGTAGTTAGACGGTCTACTGGCTGGTACATAATGTTGACATTGCAATGGGATGTCTCGATTCCCGATACAATTCCTCACGGCAATCCCGTAGGAATTGACATAGGGTTGACTAATTTGGTTGCAACTTCTAACGGGCTTTTAATTAAAAAAACTAGCTTTTTTGCTGACGCAGAATGCAAGCTTAAATTGTTGCCAAAGCGCGTTACTCGAAAAATACTCGGCTCGAACAACCGGAAAAGAGCTTCGGAAAAAGTCGCATTGCTGCATGAATACCTTGCAAACTATCGAAAAGATTGGCATCGCAAGTTGTCACATCAAATCTGCGATAACGCAGGGATAGTGTTTCTCGAAGACCTTAATCTGGTCCGATCCAAAGCGGGGATGTTAGCCAAGCACTGCTTAGATGCTGGGTTTGGGAATTCTTCAATATATTGGAGCAAACTTGCTTTAAACGCGGTGTATATTTCCAGAAAGTAGACGCCAAAAAGACGAGCCAGATATGTCCTAGTTGCCTTAATGAAACAGGCAAAAAAGAGTTATCAGAACGAGTTCATTCGTGTCACCATTACGCCTACACAACCGACAGAGATGTCGCAGCCGCACAAGTAGTTCTCAAGCGAGGGCTTGCAGCCGTAGGGCATAGGGTCAAGATGCACCGCATGAGGGTAAATTCATGGGAATCCCTGCGAAGCAAGAATCCCCACGCCTTCAGGCCCGGGAGTGTCACTAATTTCCAATTAAGCTCCCCGCCCTGGGCAATTTCTCTCTTACCAAAAGTTGATTTTTTATAACCCAAAATTTGTTTAAACTTGATCGATTAAGTTTAAATAACTTATCTGAGCCTATAGGATAAATTCATGGCTAATCAACTTCCTCCTCTATTGGTAACTTTTGATACAGATGTTTTAATGGCTGGCAGAACTCAAGTGTGGCAAGAATATGCCAAGGTGGGAACTTGCTATATCCCGGAAGTAGTGTACGACGAAATAGATCGTCTCACCGACGAAGCGGTGGAATCGGCCATCGAGCAAGTAGCTAGGGAGTTTATGCGCTTTTTTGCCGACAGCGGCTGGATTGCAACAGACGCTCAAGAGACGCACCGCGCTCTCGAACCTTCGATCAAAAATCAAAGCAAGCAAGCAATGCTTGTGGTGGCGACGGCTCAGTGCGTTTACGGTTTGGCTCAGGAACACCCGGAGGCCTTGGTGATTTTTGTTTCCAACAGCCAGCCTCTGCTGAAGCGGCTGGCTTCTGTGGGGACTACGAATCTCTGCGGGATTACCGGGGCGATGCTGTTAAATTGGGCCAGGAAAGGGGAACGCCCGCCGGCGGCGACTCAGCAATTGCAAACTTTGATGCGGACCCTCGCCGAACGCAAATCGAGTCAGCGCTCTAACAGCCGAATTCAGGATGCTGCTGTAGGCAAAACGGGGGCTTCTGCTAGCGAGTTAACGGGGACGCCCGGCACTTCTGATTTGAAGTCGTCCAGCAGTTTTACTAAAACTAATAAAACGGGTTTGACTCAGAAGCGCAGTGCGAGTTCGCGCCCCAAAACGCCGCCCCCCACTCGCGAGGATGAGAGAGATTACGAGCCGGCTGTATATCGCAGGACACATATTACACCTCCGAAAAAAAGGAACAGCGGTTTTCTCTCTACTGTGTTCAATTTTTTGGGAGCGTTATTTTTCTTGACGGTAGCGGTAGGTATTTTGTGGCGAGTGTTCGATGTTAGGGGCTTTAGAAAGACTTTTGTGCCGGCTCTACCGCAGCCTGTGCAACAATTTGTTAAGTCTATCGACCCTAAATAATCTGATTTTTTGAAAATTCAACCTTCTGAGGTAGCTGATTTGCACCTTCGGAAACGGGGATAGCACGCTTGGTTAACAAATCGGTTCGCTCCCCTAAATATAGCGGTAAGCTGCTTGTGGCGCACCCTAGGATTAGAATTTCTGGTCTTAGTCCGCTGGGAATTTTCAACGGCTACTATCAAAATAGAAGATGAACGCTTTACTTTACCGCTCCAAAAATCTATCGCCATGCTGAACTGGAACGCAATAATTAGTGGATTAGCACTGGCTGTTGCGGGTTTTGCTTATGCTTTAGTATTTTTTGTTCTTCTTCCCTTCAGACAGTACGATTATGCAGCACCACTTGGGGCAATAGCAATGGCGATCGCCCTTACTATAGCTATGAATTGGCTACTATCTGCATCGTTGCTAACTGGGTGGAGTTGGGTTGCTGTATTATTTGGTTTTCAGGTAGCCCTCATGTTTTTTGGTAGCGTGTTTCTGGAAGATGGGCTGTACCTGCCAAATTTGTTGTTTTTTGGAACTATGTGCGTAGGGTATGTGAGCGTTTATACCAGTTTTTCACAACAAAAAACACTGGTAATTGTGGGCTTTTGTACGGTATTTTTCCTAGCTTCAATGTACTTATCTTTGATTGGCGGCTATGTGCTCAAAGGCAAAAATCCGTTTCATGGTTCTTCTACCAAGATGCTGCCGCTGTTGAATCAAAGGGTAGAAATTATCACCGACAATCCCAAACAATTGTATTTGAATGGCAAAACTGGCGAGCTCACGCATATTGACCGTTATGAGGTGACAGTGAAACTAGATTCTGGAGGAGACGAGAGATTGATGTGGCGCTATGTCGATGTTTGGTGGCAGGATATCAAGGCTGCTAGCGAACAGAAATCGCAGTAATTTATATCGTTTCCGGTTGCATCGGAATAATAAAATCGAGTCAACACTTAACACTCAACCATTCAGTTTTTCGACCCGGAGTCAACAGTCAATCGATTTTAGATTTTAGATTTTAGATTTTAGATTGAAGCCTTGACCCCACGGATAAATTCGGGGGCAAGTTTCATCGGATACAGGTTTTTTATTTCTGGGTCCTGAGTCTGCGAAGGAATGAATCCGGGGGCTTGTATCATGGACGCTTTTGGTCAACAGTCAACGGTCAACAGTCAACAATTCCGGAGGAGTGCAACCGGAATTGATATCATTCACTCTTTAAAGCTGGTTCAGTTCCTTCTACAGGTCGCACAATTGCTGGTTTATTGGTAGATTGTTTCTGAAAAAGTGCCTTGAGTGCCAAGTCAAGATTTTCTGCCATGACGATGCGGTTTTCGTAGGCAGCAATAACTCTGATTAAAGTTGGCAAACTATTGCGTTCGGCTTCTAAGTAAAGAGGTTCGACATACAGTAAAGATTGTTCTATGGGAATTACTAATAAGTTTCCTTGGAGTGCTTTGGAACCCTGGCGATTCCAGAGAGATATTTGTTCGGAAATAACGGGATCTTGGTTAATTAAAGCTTCTATTTGTTCCGGACCGTAAACTAATCGCTGTTTGGGGAACAGATACAGCAGCAATTTTCCGTAATCGCCACCATCCGAGCGCCCTGCAATCCAAGCAATTAAATTGTTGCGACTTACTGGTGTAAATGGGAGCAGCAAAATAAATTCTTCTGCTGTTTCCGTTGGCAGTTTCGTAATCAAATAATACGGTGCTACGGGCTGCTGTTCGCTGCCATAAATTTCATTGGGAACTCGCCACAAATCCTCCCGATTGTAAAATACTTGCGGGTCTTCCATATGATAAGTTAGCAAGCGTTCTGATTGAATGCTCAACAAGTCTACTGGATATCTGATATGTTTGCGGAGAGCCGGAGGCATTTTGTCAAGGGGTTTGAAGAGCCCGGGAAAGATAGCAATCCAACTGTTAATAATCGGATCGGAGGGATAGGCAACGTAGAAGTCAACAGACCCGTTGTAGGCATCAATCATTACTTTAACGGAGTTGCGGATGTAGTTAAACTCATGATTTCCCGGGTCAGAATACGGATAGCGATCGCTCGCTGTATAGGCATCGATAATCCAGTAAAGATAGTTGGGAGATTTATCAGTAGCCGAGGGTGAAGGTTTAATCTCGTTGCCATTTTCATCTTTTTCTTTTTCTATATCGTTATTGGTAAGATTGGCGTTTGCTGCTACTAAATACGGGTCGGAATCGTAGCGCAAAAAAGGAGCTATCGCCCGGACTCTTTTGTTAATATTTCGGCGGTACAGCAATTTAGTTTCTGGCGTAAAATTGCGCGTCAGCGCCATTTGCCAATTTTTGAGATAATTAGCAAACAGCCAGCGCCGCCACATAGAACCGATCGCTATTCCGCCCCTACCGCTGTAAGTATTGTAAACATTGTCTTCGCCGCTGGGATAGTCGAATTCTTCGACTTTTGTGGGCGTCATCGCGTCTGTATCGGTGATTTCGCCGTAGTAAATTCGCGGGTAGCCGATCGGAATACTGGCCCGAATTTGATCGCTGGTTATTGCCAAAGCAGTCTCTCCTTTCTGGGCTGCTACTCCAATATCTTTGACAAAATAATCGGGTAAACCGCCGACACCGACTGTATTTACCGGAGAAAGAGTAAAGCCGTAACCGTGAGTGTAAACCAGGTGCTTGTTCACCCAAGTTTGAGCTTCGGGGGCAACTGCTGTGTAATCTAATTCCCGCGCTGCCAGAAACACTTGTTGGCTTTCAGCATCTCCCTTTTTTGCTTTTTCATTTTTGATTGTGTAGCGCTCGATATCGGCATCAGGAAAGGTATAATAGGGTCTGATTTGCTGTAACTGTCGGTTGGTTTGCAGCAGTGGCAGCTTGTCCCACAGCCGGATGTTGCTAATAGTAAGTTGATTTTTTTTTAAGTCTGCATAAGTAAGTTTTCCGGCGGGATCAAAAGTTTTTATGTCTATTTTTTTGAGGTCAAAGGCTTCTTGAGTAAAGGCAATACTGCGCTGAATGTATGGCTTTTCTCGTGCTAATTCGTTGGGTTTAACTAGGAGTTGCTGCACAATTGTTGGCAGCAGCCAAGTTCCCAAAAAACTTAAAGTTAGCCACGCTAAAATAATCTTTTTTATGAGTTCATTTTTAATGTTGAATGGGTAAACCTGGCACAGCATCAAAAGTGCGATCGCCCCCGCCAAAATACTCAAAAATCCATAGCAGGGCAGCCGCACCGTCACGTCAGCATAATTTGCCCCGTAAGTAACGTCTCCCCGCGAATACAGCAATGCGTAGCGCCCCAGCCAGTAGCGGAATGCGGCGGCTAGCATTGAAGCTGCACCCAACCCGTACAAGTGCCGCTGCTGCGATCGAGAAAACCCCAAAAATCTACCTTGACTCAGGCTATTTCCAGACAGCAAATATGTTAAAGCACAAGATACTAAACTGTACAAAAATACAACTGTCAGCCACAAGCCTAGCAAATCTAAGATTGGCAAAATAAAGACATAAAAGCTTATATTTTGATTAAAAAGAGGGTCGGTTGCGTTAAAATTAGTAGGGTGAAAATATTGCAAAACATTTGTCCAGCGACTGGCGGCAATCAGCCCGATCGCCAAACTGAGAAAAAGGGCGATCGCCTGCAGCCAAAAATCCGGCTTAATTGCCACAGCTAAAATTGTCCCCAGCAGCAAGCCCAACGGCCACCAGTGAGAAAATAGCTGCACCGATATTTGCTGGATTGACTCAATTCCCAACTGCACGGGCGGTGCAGGCAAATTTCCAGCTATACCGAAATAGGTGAGGCTGTTTGCAGCTAACAGCCCGCAGTGAATTACTGTCAAAGTTGCGATCGAACTCAATCCGAATACCGCCAACAGCAGCCAGGAAAAAGTTATTTGGGATTTAGCAACAGGTAATTCGTAATTCTTCCCCGTTTTGTTCGCCCTCAGTGAAGCAAATAGCGCCCCCGCAACCGGCGATTTCATTTCCTCTGTGGGATGTTGCAGGCGGCGGGCTAAAGCCAAATTTCCGAGCAAAAAGACAGAAGAAACAGCAATTGCGATCGCCCCCAGCAACCCTTGAGTTTTCAGCTTTAATAGAAAAACCTGAAGATATCCAACTTCCTGAAACCAGAGAATTTCTGCCACAATGCGGGAGGCAAACTCAACAACCAGCCCTAGCCCCGCAATCAGTAGGATTATTTGATAAATTCGCCTATTAGTCATTAGTTATTAGTCATTAGTTATTAGTTATTAGTTATTGGTTGAATGATAACTGATATCAGGTTCGAGCAATTTACCCTCCCGAATGATGCTTTTGCAGCAAGGGTTGGAGGCATTTTTATTCATGGTAATTGACCGGACATAATATGACTCCTGCTTTCGGGTCAACGGCTAATATCATGTCCGATCGATTAACCATAATATCCCGGTCGGGGCGGGTTTTTGAGATGGTCAATTATTGGCAGGTAAGCTGCTACGCATCTAAATTTAATACAGAGACGGGCAGGATGCCCATCCCACAATAATTATAGAAAAATTGACTGTCTAAATTAGATGCACAGCAGCTTATTGTTGGTGAACCCGCCCCTACAAAAATCCCGGTCGCTCTACCGGACATGATATAACTGCTTTCCTGTGAACTGTCAACTGTCAACTGACTAATGACTAATGACTAATGACTAATGACTAATGACTAATGACTAATGACTAATGACAAACTAGCTGT
This sequence comes from Microcoleus sp. OTE_8_concoct_300, assembly GCF_031383065.1. Classification (NCBI taxonomy): domain Bacteria; kingdom Bacillati; phylum Cyanobacteriota; class Cyanophyceae; order Oscillatoriales; family Microcoleaceae; genus Microcoleus; species Microcoleus sp. OTE_8_concoct_300. The sequence continues at coordinate 21,178 of NZ_JANMZH010000825.1, forward strand.
ACTGCTGATTGACATCCACATCCAAATTAAACAGTGTTTGCAAAGTTTGCATCGCTTGCCGCCGCGCCTCAATATCCTGCTGAGCGCGCAACTGTACCATCGGATCGTGCAAAATCTTATTCACAATGCCCCTTGTTAAAGATTCAATCACATCTTGATGTTTCTCCGAAAATTCCGAACCCAGACGCGATAAAGCTTTTTCTAACTCTTGTTCCCGAATCAATTCTATCTTATCCCGCAAACAGCTAATAGTAGGAACAGTTTCCAGACTGCGCCACCAGAGATCAAAAGCCTCTACTTCCTGTTCCAGCAAGCCCTGAGCTTCCATTGCCATTTTGCGACGGCTTTCGTGATTTTGAGCTACCACTGCTTTCAAGTCGTCCACATTAAACGATCGCACATTAGCGAGTTCGTTGGCATCCGATTCTACGTTGCGCGGCACAGAAATATCTACCAACATTAAAGGGCGATTCGGGTCTAAAACCGCTTCCAATTTAGCTTTATTTAACAGAGGATCTGTAGCTGCGGTACTGGTAAAAACCAAGTCAGAACTGGCAATTACCTGCATCATTTCCGAGAGCTGATACAGATGCAATTCAGCATCTTTAAACTGACCGGCCAACTCCAGGGCGCCCCGCACAGAGCGGTTGACGATCGAAATATGGCTAGCTCCTTTTGAGAGCAAATGCTGCACCAAAAGCCGCGACATTTTGCCAGCACCGATAATCGCAATTTTGCTGCTTGCTAAATGCTGACCCTTCATTTGAGCCAATTCTGCCGCCGCCGAAGAAATCGAAACCGCACCGGTACCGATGCTAGTTTCCGTGCGAACTCGCTTCCCTGCTGTGAGAGCTTGCTTGAACAAGCGCTCTAAAATTCTGCCTACACCTTTGTACTGCTGGGCGAGTTTGTGAGTTTGTTTCACCTGAGCCAAAATTTGTCCTTCTCCGAGCACCAAACTGTCGAGGCCAGAAGCCACTCGCATCAAGTGCATCACCGCATCTTCGTGCAGCAAAATAAACAGGTGAGGGCGCAAAGACTGTAAAGGAACTTTACTGCATTCGGAAAGGAACTGCATCACCTCCCGCACACCCGGCTCGGACTCGCTGGTAACAATATAAATTTCTAAACGGTTGCAAGTGCTGAGGATTGCAACCTCTTGAATGTGGGGGTAGCCGCGCAATTGGGCGATCGCCGCTTCAACTTTTTGTTCTGGAATGCTAAGTTTTTCGCGAACTTCTACCGGCGCTGTTTTGTGGCTGAGACCTACGACTGCAATATTCATATCTGTGATTTGTCACTATTTCTTTCTTAGTTGTTAACAGTCACCTGTTATTAGTTCTTAGTTTATCGCTAATTGCTAATCACTGGTGACTGTTAACCGTTAACTGTTAGTGGTTAACATTTAACTGTTAACCACTAACTAATCACTAATTCAATTGCAAAGATCTCGGCTGGTCAAACATATGGATTGTATCCACAAACCGAGCTGTTTTCGACTGAGAAGAAATTACCAAACTTTCAGTGCGAGCGCCGCCGCCAAAGAATCGAACTCCATCCATCAGCGTTCCGGGAGTAATCCCGCAAGCTGCAAACAGAACTGTTTCTCCAGATGCCAACTCTTCAGCATTGTAAATCTTGTCCGGGTCGGTGATGCCCATGTCTTTAAGTCGAGCTATATTGCTCTCTTTGCTTTCACCGATCAAACCTGTTTTTACAACAGCCGGATCGTAAATTAACTGCCCTTGGAAGTGACCGCCCAAGCAGCGCATTGCTGCTGCTGAAATCACACCTTCGGGTGCTGCGCCAATACCCATAAGTGCGTGGATGTTGGAACCAGAAAACGCGCAAGAAATTGCTGCAGAAACGTCGCCGTCGCTGATCAGCCGAACTCTTGCACCCGCTTGCCGAATTTCATTAATTAAACCTTTGTGCCGATCGCGATCCATCACGACGACCACCAAATCTTCAATACTGCGGCCGAGACAATCAGAGATAATTTTGAGGTTTTGGGTTGGCGTTTTGCGAATATCTACATGATTCTTAGCAGCCGCAGGAGCAGCCAATTTGTTCATGTAGAAATCCGGTGCCGCAAACAAACCACCTTTTTCAGAGATTGCCAAAACTGCCATCGAACCGTTTTGACCGTAAGCCACCAGGTTAGTACCTTCGCAGGGGTCAACAGCGATGTCAATTTCGATCAATTCATCTAGGTTGCAGACATCTTTGGCATCTTCGCGGGTACAAATACCTACTTGTTCGCCGATGTAAAGCATGGGTGCGTCATCGCGCTCGCCTTCGCCGATCACGATGCGGCCGCGCATATGAATTTTGTTCATGCGCTCCCGCATGGCTTCTACAGCCACTCTGTCAGCTTCATCTTTTTCGCCTTTGCCCATCAAGCGAGCGGAGGCGATGGCTGCCTGCTCAACTACTTCGATGATCTCTAAACCGATTACATTGTCCACGAACTAGATCCTCCCAACTGCTGATGCGTGCCTTGTGCTCTTTTGCACTCCCAGCAATCAAGTTTATCAGAGGCGGGGATCTGTGCGAGCGCAAGCAGTTGCTTAGTTTGTGTTAACTTTTACTTCTTTGAGACTGGGGCTAGAAAATCTGGGCCCAACCAGCTCAAGGATCGATCGCCCCAATGCTTCACTCTTGCTTTGCCGCACGCAGGCTGACGCCTCTGCAAGCGCTTCCTCGCGGGATCGTCCGGTTCCGTCTGAGCGATCGGCTGTTTCAGGCAACTTGTCATCGCGAGTGCCGTTAAAGGTTTTATGATTAGTTTGCGATCGCACGATTTCTCAGAAACCCGGTGGCTGACTGGATTTATCGTTACTAAACCCCATATTTTCCTATAATAAACCGGGTTTCTGAGCGTAAGTCCTAATGATGATGGCAAATCAAATGGGCTGCCCCAAATCGGGACGCACTAGACTTCATAAGCGGGAAGCAATAAAAAATGATGATGAAAGCCCAAGATATTATGACAACAGAAGTTGTTACCATTCGCGGTTCGGCAACTGTAGCTGAAGCAGTGGCGATGATGAACGAACTGTGTTTGCGCGCGTTAATTGTGGAACGCCGCCACGAACAAGACGCCTACGGCATTGTCACGGAAACGGATATTGTTTACAAAGTAGCAGCCTACGGAGTAGACCCGAAAAAAGTCCGTGTTTTCGAGATTATGACCAAACCGTGCATCACCGTGAATCCCGACTTGGGCGTGGAATACGTGGCGAGGTTGTTCGCCAATACCCGAATCCGCCGGGCTCCGGTGATTAAAGACAAACTGCTCGGCATTATTTCGGTAACGGATATCTTGACAAAAAGCGATTTTGTCGAGAAGCCGAAAAGTGTTTTATTTGAGGAAGAAATCGAAGAGGCGATCGCGGAGGCCAGAACTATCTGTGCCGAGAAAGGCGCTACTTCTAGAGAGTGCGCGGTAGCGTGGGACATTGTAGAGGAAATGCAGGCTGAGGCTTCTCACCAGCGATCAATCAAGCTTGACAAAACGGCTTTTGACGAGTATTGCGAGGAAAATCCCGAAGCTGCTGAAGCGCGGATGTACGAGAGTTAATTTAGTTATTAGTCATTAGTCATTAGTTATTAGTTATCAACTGTTATTTAGGGATTGATAACTAATAGCTAACGATCGGAAATAGCTTTTTTTCGGAGCGCCTCACGAAAAATAAAAATCTTAAGTGTTTGGCCCAGTCATACAAAACACGTTCAACTTATTCCCATCAAGATCCCGAAAATATCCCGCATAAAACCCCGGCAACACGCCTCTTGGCCCTGCTGGTCCTTCATCCTTAGCCCCAAGTTCGATCGCTTTGTTATAAACTAAGTTGACTTTTTCTGGACAGTCAACTCTAAGAGCTATCATTACTCCATTGCCAACAGTTGCTGTGTTACCATCAAATGGTTTTGTAATAGCAAGTGCTGGTAGCTCTGGAGACACGCTCCAGGCGATAAATCCGTCGAATTCCATGAATCGTCGAGCGCCAATTTCAGCAAGCAAAGCATCATAAAACTTGGCTGCACTTTCAATATCGTTGGTACCGAGTGTAACGTATCCAATCATATTTTTTGTCTTCTAACTGATGTTAAGATTAAAAAAATGTTTGAGCAAATAACAACTGAGTTAAACTGATCCTTAGAAAACCCAAGCTACAACTCAAACATTATTTGACATCATAACTCAAACTATCTCGGTTTTGTCCGCTCCAAGGATTTATTGCCGATCGCTAATGCACTCGGGACTGTCTCTACTGGGACTGTTGACGATCGCACTTACCGCCTTTGCTTTCATGGCTTCGGAAGCATAGGGCTTTAACAGCGGCAAAACTTCCTGAGCATTTTTAACAGCAGGATCGAGCCACTGTTCCCAATCGCTGTCGGGGAGAATCACGGGCATTCGATCGTGCATCGGCTGCACTGTTTCGTTAGCAGCAGTAGTAATTATACTGCAAGATACAATGTTTTCTTTTTCTGGAGATTCCCAATTTTCCCACAAACCGGCAAAAGCAAAAGCTTCGCCGTCTGCCGTTTGAAAATAGTAAGGCTGTTTGTTCTTTCCCTGCTGCTGCCATTCGTAGAAGCCGTCAGCGACTATCAAACATCGCCTGTGCTTGATGGCGCTGCGAAAAGCAGGTTTTTCGGCTACTGTTTCCGATCGCGCGTTAATCATGCGGCTGCCTATTTTCATGTCTTTTGCCCAACTTGGAATCAGACCCCAGCGCATAAATTGGAACTGTCGCTGCATTTTTTCGGCAGCAACTGTGACTGTGGCAACTGATTGAGTTGGGGCGATATTGTATCGCGGTTTAATGTCTGGAACTTCCGACAGTTTGAAGAATTCAGCGATGATTTGACCTGAAGTAGTTAAAGTGTATCGTCCGCACATAATTTATAGTTGGTATTAACGCGGTTTTTACCGATTCCGGCAGTTCGACAGTAGGGCAATCCGGCAGTCCGGCAGGGGTTTAAACCCCTGCCTCAAAGCTAAAGTCGGTTAAAACCGACTGGAAATATGAACTCAATATCTATCTATTTTAGTCCTCTTTTAGAGGACTTTAGCTATGATACAGGGGTTAAAAACCCCTGTCGGACTGTCGGACTAAACCGGGCGGGCGGGACACCCCACAAGAAAATTCATTCTTTGTGGAACAGGCATGTTGCCTGTTCTTGCGATTTACCGTTGGGTGGGGGCGGGTTGTAGATTGGGATTTACCCTTGGGCGGGCGGGACGCCCACCCCACAAGAAAATTCATTCTTTGTGGAACAGGCATCTTGCCTGTTCTTGTGGGACACCCCACAAGAAAATTCATTCTTTGTGGAACAGGCAAGATGCCTGTTCTTGCGATTTACCGTTGGGTGGGGGTGGGTTTTCAAGATGATTGGTTTTAGGCAATTATTGTTTGTAAAACCCGCCCCTACGAGACATTGCTAAATTGTGGAACATTCGCAGACAACCATTCGGCGCGCAACTTTTCAATAGCTAACTCTTTGAATTTAGCTTCTACTTCAATCCAAGGAGCTTGATAATAGCAATTAGGCATTTCTGTAATTAAATCGCTGTGGCGCGGATCGGCAAAAAACTCTTTTCCATTCGATATGTGTACTAATTGCCATTCAGGAACAGACCAAGTTGTGCGGGCTGCTGCGAGCATTTCGGCCACGCTGGGATCGTCGTAAGTTTCTAAATGTTCGTGAATGACGTGGTGGTGGGCGTCAAAAACCATTGGTACGCCGATATCGAGACAAACTTCTAAAATTTCCGAGGAACTGTAAGCGTATTCGTCATTTTCAAAGGTTAAGCGCGATCGAATGGATTCTGGCAAGTCGCGGATGACTGATTTGAGCTGCGAAGTGCGATCGCTCTTGCCGCCGTGAATGTTCATCAGTGCCTGGGGCGATCGGGGCTGTCCCAACATATCTAAAATTAAAGCATGAGCCGCGAGAATTTTAATGCTGTTTGCAACCACAGAAAGCTTGTCGGAACTGAGGACGACAAATTGATCGGGGTGGAGTACCAAGCGGATGCCCAAAGAAAGAGCGCGATCGCCCGTCTTCCGCAATTCCTCAGTCATGGAGTGTAGCACTGCTTCCCCCAAATCTGTATCTGAAAAAGGGAACAGTGCAGAAGTCATGCGGTAGAGCTTAATCAGATTAACGGAACAGAAGTCGATCGCTTTGTCAAGCCGCTTTAAGTTGTCTGTATAAAGCTCGCGCAATACTTTTTCTTGTTCAATTTCCGAAAGCTGTAAAAGTCGCTTCCGGGTGACAGTGCGAAAGCGCACTGCATCGGATGTTGTAATACAGACTAATCCCAATTCCGGCAATTTTTCCTGTTCCACTACTCGGTTAATCTCGCTCATTTAGCAATAATTCCTAACTTTAATTTTATGTTAAATAGGTTTCTCGTAAGGACTTGACTTTTTAGTCTTGAAGTTTTTAGGTAAAACTTAACCTGCCTGAAGAGTCCGGCCGAGATTGAAATCCCTGGCGGACTCTGGAAGTGCAAGATGTAATTAGTACAAACCTAATTTTTATCAAACATCTAATCAACCGCGTCGCAGATAGCATATCGATGCCAATTTAATCGATATAACTATTGCTGTTCTTCGCCAGACTCAGCCTCAACGCCTGGCCGCGCGGTGGCAACAGGATTTTCCATTGCTTCGTTATGGAACGGATAACCGGATGTTTCTTGATTTAGCGGGTCCGCGGGTTGGTCCTCAGGGGATGTAATTTGACCGTTAGTGTTGGTATTGGGTTTTGTGGAAGAGCCTTTGTGGCTGGCGTGACCGCTACTCATATTTTTGGCCTCAATTAGGTTTATGGAACAATTTCTAGCTTAGACTTAGCTGCTGCGGGCGATCGCCTATCTTAAGTCAGAGATGTTGGTTAAAAGTTGAGGATGCTATAGCCTTTATTGGCAATAGTGCGGTAGATAGGAAAACCGCAGATTTAGGCAGATAAACACAGATTAACGCGGATAATTTCAAGATATCTCTGCGAATGGCACTCCGATCTGGAATTAGTCGCCTGTGTACCTCACGAAAATTGAGAAAGGGTATATATCATGATTTCCGCCTTTTCTCCTTGACAATTAACTGCGCAAACGGCCCGATCGCAGAATGCTAAGAATCAACCAAAAACCCAAAAAACTCGCCGCCCCAAATAAACCGTTGCTCAGAAAAGATAGCTGAGCAGTTTGCGCGTTAGAAGAAATAATTGCCGCCCCCACAATCAGCGAACCCACCACAATACTAAAAGAAAGTCGGTTCGCAGAATCCCCCAGAGTGCGGCGTAGCGGATCGAGTTCTTTTAGTGTCAAGTTCCACTTCAAAGTTTCCGAAGTAACCCGGTCTAAAAGCACTTCCACCTGTCGCGGAGATTGCAAAGACAAGCTTTTCAGATCCAGGGCAGTTCTCAGCAGAGCTTGCACCGGGTCATCTCCTAATAACTGACGCCGAAACATATCGGTCATCAGCGGTTTCACCTGCTCTACAATATTAAACCGGGGATTAAAAGAACGCGCCAGTCCTTCCAAATTAGCTAGAGTTTTTGCATACAAACCGAGATTGCTGGGCAGCCTAATTTTATTTTTGCGGGTGATTTCCAGCACCTCATAAAAAATTTCCGACAAGTTCATTTGCGACAAGCTGACATTGTAATACTTGCGCAGCATTCGAGCCAAATCGTTTTCTAGAACAGCTAAACTTTTCGGCTGAGCAAATTCTGCCATTTCCAATGTTAATTGAGTGCAGCGCTGAGCGTCTAAATCGACAATTGCCAGCAACATTTCTGTCAAATTTTGCTGAGTGCGGGGGTCTAATCTGCCGACCATGCCGCAGTCTAGCAAAGCTATCCGGCCGTCTTTGAGATAAAATAAATTGCCGGGATGCGGGTCTGCGTGAAAGAATCCGTCGATATACAACTGCTGGAAGAAAACGCGGCAAAGCAGCGTTGTAATTTCTTCGCGTTCGGCATTTACATCTCCTTTGTGGCGAATTCCTTGCAAGTCGCCTAACAAAATTGGCACTCCGTTCAGCCATTCCATTACTAAGAGTTTTTTTGTGGTCAACTCCCAGTGAATTTCTGGTAGCACAACTTGTTTGGGGTCAAACCATTTACTTTTAGATAAATTGCGGCGCAGTTCGTCTGTGTAGCTGGCTTCTTGAATGAAGTCTAGTTCTGCACGCAGGGCGATCGCAAATTCTTCTGCTAAGGCGACAATATCGTATTGTTGACCGAACTCTGTGAGCATGACAAGTTCTGCCAAACCTCGGAGTACGGCGATATCTTGTTCGATGACTATATCAATACCGGGGCGCTGAACTTTGAGGGCGACTTCGCGACCGTCTTTTAAAGTAGCTTTGTGGGTTTGGGCGATCGAACCTGCGGCGACAGCTTGAGTGTTAAATTTGGCGAAGGTATCTTCGAGAGATTGTGTGAGTTCCTTGCGGACGATTGCTTCTACTTCCGACCACGGGACGGGCGGTACTTCCGCTTGTAGGGTGGAGAGGGTTTCGATGTAGACGGCCGGCAAAAGGTCGGGACGGGTACTCAGCAATTGTCCTAATTTGACAAAAACTGGGCCTAATTCGACGAGGATGTTGCGGAGAACTGCTGGAGTTGGGAGACTGGGTGCGTCGGTTTTGCGACCGGTTAGGAGGCTTTTCATGTAGTCCCAACCGTTGCGGAAGACGACCTCTAGAATTTCTCCTTTGCGAGAAGTGTTTTGAACTAGGCTGAACAAGGGGCCTCCGGGTCGATCGGGTTTAAGGGCTATATAACTACTAGGATAGCGCTGTTAACCAAGCTGACCAGTGTCTTGAGGAATAACTTGGCCCAAAGGGTGCGATTCCCTACGGGATAGCTTCGCTTCACGAATTTTGGGATGTGGGGGCGGTTTTTGGCTTTGGCATTACTCCTCATCGTAATATAGCAATCCTAAATCATTTGTGAATTTCTTACTCCCTCCCCAAGGCATCGGGGAGGGCTGGGGTGGGGTAAAAAATTTACGACTCCTGCAAGGATTGCTATATACACAGCAATTACGCACGCACACTACATATTACTGTGCCGAAAAGAGCGATCGCCTTTTCTCTCCGACAAGCGCGATCGTCCGTACAATTTAAAATTTAACTAATCAAAAAATTACCCGATCTCCTATTAAACAACTGCTCAACTTATCACGGGATATTTAAGTTACTTCGGAAAATTATTAATTATTTTGATGAGTTTCGCTGATTTCTGTTCGCATTCTGTCTACTGTACTTTTTCTATTTTAGAATTTTCTGCGTTTTTTGTATCATCTGCCAGCCGATTATTAAAAAAAATATTTCCCAAATTATCAATCATTGCCATTAGTTTTTGGGTGGCATCCCAGCTATCCACGTCTGACTTTCTAGAGCGATCGCTGCCAATTTCAGATTAGATGTTCATCCAAATAGCTAACTTATTGAGCTTGTAGCTGCGCTGTCTTCGCTCTCTTTCGCCCAGACAGTGCAACCACAAACCTTAGTTAAATCGGTCAGCCCTTGTAAATCCTGACCGCATAGGATATGTGTTTGCCATTAGCGATCGCTAATGCTGCCCACTAATCCTCTACCCAATTGAGTAACCCAAGAGAAGTAACAGCTCCAAAAAAGTGAGCCCCAATCAGATTGACGTTTGCCATTGTCACAAAAATATCTAGGGAACGAATCACATTTTCTGGCGCATAAGCTGCCATCGCTTGCGGTTGACTGAGAGTTTTCGCGAGGACTACAGCAACTGTTTCTTCTGAAGCGACAAACGCGATTAATACCCCCACCAAACTAGAAATTAATCCAATCCGTAAGGTGTGAGTAATATGTTCTTTGCTGGGATAAACCTCGGAATTTTCGGCATGCAAAAGTCTCCCTAAAAGCCGATAGCGAAAATCCCAATAAATTCTAAAGCACAGCAATAAAAGACCGAGTATCGCTAAAAATACCCCGAAACCAATACCTGCATTATTATTGGTTTGTTCGCTCATGTTGCGACCCAACATAGCAAATACTAGAACAATGCCGGAAACAGCACCCAAGAATAACTGTATCCAGAAGCTAACTCGACTGAACAAGCGAAAAGTTGCGACAAATTCGGTGTTCGTCAGGGGTTGAGACAAGGATTCTGGTTGATTCATTATATACACCTTATTGCTGAATTGATCGTTAAAACAAACGAGGCAAGAAAGAGATTCTGCTTGTCTTGCTGGCACAAGCGACCACCTTGTGGCTAGCTATTAGAGTTCTCCTAAAAAGTCAGTTCAGCACAGGCAGGATGCCTGATGTTTTAGAACTGATTTTGGCAATTTCCGTAAATAAAAGGTTGAACTCAACACAGCCACTGCCGTTGTGGTTGATTCCATTTTCCTAAGATCCTCCTGTGAACCATCAACTTCTTGCGACAATGGCAATTTAGAATCTTAAAAATAGACTTAGGTAAAAGGTCTATTGTCCCTATTCAACATTTCAAAATGTTGCTTCTATCTCTATTTAATCTAACTAGCCCAACTTTGCCATCTGTCTAATGCCATAAAAAAATATCCACCTGATGGAAGATGGTTGAGGAAAAACTTATGATACTGCTTTGAGTTAAGTGCGATCGCTCGGACGGTTGGCGATAGATGCTTTATTCCCAACTGCCGCACGGGGGCGCATCCATTCTTACAACGTCTTGAAGGCAATTTTCTCACAGCTATCATTATGAAAAAGCAGGTATCTTTGCTTCCCGCTTACACCTTAGCTCTCTTGACAGCATTCGGATTTTTCTTGGGTTTTTGGGGAGGATTTTTAGCCCTGCCAATTCTAATTGTTATTCAACTTGGGTTAAAGAAGTTTTAATCAAAGATATACTATACCGCTGGCAGACTGGTGCATCAGTGAAGCTATTTTATTATAGCCCATAAAGCTATATTTGTCAAGCCCAAAAAAGGTGAAACTTATTAATCAATCAACCGTTGACACTCCCGCTCAAGACAGATAAAAATTTGTTTTAAACAAGCTAATCTTTAAGTTAATAAATAATAACATAAATTATTTGTTTAAGAACTCTGTTAACTGGAAAGGAATGCACCATTGCTTATGCCAGCAGTCGTTAACAACTAAATTGTCAAAAAATATGAAACCGCGCAACTCACCCACCGACAGCATTGAACAGTCAATTCGACAGACAGCTTCTCATCCCTGGTTTGAGCGACTGGCAAGATTGGGATATGCTTCCAAAGGCATAGTTTACTTTACTGTCGGTTTTCTGGCAGCACAAGCAGTCTTTAGTACGGGCGGCAGAACAACCGATACTAGCGGTGCATTATCAGCAATTGTTAACCAACCCTTCGGTAAATTTCTGCTATTTCTTGTAACGATTGGCATTATTGGTTATTTCCTTTTGCGTATGGTTCAGACAATTCTCGACCCAGAACACCAAGGACAAAAAATCGATGCCAAGCGAATTGCCCAACGCATTGGCTACGCCTTGAGTGCTTTAGGTTACGCAGGTTTGGCTTTAACGGCTGTAAAACTGATAATGGGTTCGGGCGGTGGTAATAGCAATACAACCGAAGATTTGACAGCCCAACTTTTAGCGCAACCATTTGGACAATGGCTGGTAGGATTGGCGGGATCAATTGTTATTGGTGTAGGTTTTTCTTATTTCTACCAATCATATAAAGCAAAATTTCGCCGCCATTTCAAGCTAGATGAAATGAGCCAAAGCGAGCAAACTTGGGCAACACGGTTGGGTCGATTTGGCATTGCTGCCCGTGGGATTGTTTTCGTTATAATCGGTTTTTTCTTTATTCAAGCAGCAAGGCTATCAGATGCCAGTCAAACGAAGGGATTGGGCGATGTGTTGGCAATTCTGGGACAACAGCCTTTTAGTCCAGTGATTTTGGGTATAGTACCTTTGGGTTTAATTGCCTATGGCATCTACTCGGTAATTGAAGCTCGCTATCGGAAAATTTTGCGCTGATAAGCTGGCCCGTTATGAATTTTGAGTACAACAATTTTTGTGAATTACAGTCCTGGACGCAGGCACACTACATATACTGTGCCACAAAAAGTGATGGCGTTGGACCCTCGCCCGCGATCGCGTTTTTTCTGCGACAAGCACTGGTTTCATGTAGTCCCAACCGTTGCGGAAGACGACCTCTAGAATTTCTCCTTTGCCAGAAGTGTTTTGAATTAGGCTAAACAAGGGGCTTCCAGGTCGATCGAGTTTAAGGGCAATATAACTACTAGCATAGGGCTGTTAACCAAGCTGACCAGTGTCTTGAGGAATAACTTGGGGGAAAGAGTGCGATCGAATTTTGGGATGTGCCAGGGGGTGCGATCGGTTTTTGGCTTTGGCATTACTCCTCACAAGTCTATAAAGAGAAGTGATTGATTTGATAAAAAAGAACATTTGCTCTTATGAGTGGATCTTGACTAAAGTAAAGGCATGAAAGAAAAACGCCAGCGAACATTAACCAGTCAGCTTCAACTAGGCATTCACCCGTGAGGTTTGCCATGAAATCCACTCTATCCAAGAGCGTTAACGCAACAATGAAAACCGCCAGCCATCAAAGGCCTTTACAGCTTACGCCTCAAAAACCATATGCAGAAGTGATGCCAATTTTACTTCCCACTCAAAAGCTCTCAACACATTCGCTATCCGCGTCAAGCTATTTCAAGCTGTGACAATCGACGTTACTAAGAAGTGAATGAGAGCGTCTGTCTAGCCAATCTGTTAAGTAACATTTTTAACGCAAAAAACACCTCAATCTCAATTAATCTCCGGCACTATTCCCGCAATCCTAGCCTCACAATCTAGGCAGTTAGATATGAACCAATTCATTACCGCTATTTCCACAGGTATTACAGCTTTCACCGCCACAAATTTAGATGATATTGTCATCTTGCTGCTGTTTTTCTCCCAAGTCAATGCTGTTTTTCGACGGCAACACATTGTTACAGGACAATATCTTGGGTTCGCAGCACTCGTGCTGCTTAGTCTTCCTAGCTTCTTTGGCTGTATGATGGTGCCGCGCCCTTGGGTGGGGATGTTGGGGTTAGTACCAATTGCCATTGGAGTCAGCCGCCTGCTAAATCGAGATACAGAGGCTGATGATGAAAATACAGCTACAGATTCGCCTCCATCCACTATCTTTGCTAGTCTTTTATCGCCACAAACTTATAGTGTAGCTGCGGTTACATTTGCTAATGGAGGTGATAATGTGGGGATTTATGTCCCGTTGTTTGCTAACTGCACTTGGGATAGCCTGCTAGTGATTCTGAGCGTCTTTTTCTTGCTAGTGGGTGTCTGGTGTTATGTGGCGTATCAACTAACTCGCATGAGTGCGATCGCGACCCTACTTGTCCGCTACGGTAATTCCCTTGTTCCCTTCGTTCTAATGGGTCTGGGTACGCTGATCCTGCTCGATAGCCATACTCTAGAGAATCGCGGTTTAACGGTAGTTACTGTAGCTATCAGTTGCTTGTGGCTGCTGATGTTGCTTAAAGACAGTTATCAATCGTTAGAGACTGCACCTCAAGTCGAAAAATTTGAGGTAAACTAGGGTTCAAGTTTCCTCCACTTTGCTGAAGTTGAAAAATAAATAATTTATAACTTCAGCAAAGTGGAGGGGTTTTCTAAGAACAAACTCTGATTTATTACACAAAGGATAACAAAAATGAGCAAGTTTTTCAAAGTAATTCTGGTGGCTTTAGTGCTTTTCGTAAACTTAGCTGTAGCTCAGCCTTCTTGGGCCGGCAAGGATTTCACAAAGGGGGCTGACTATGCGGAAGTGACACAGGAATTGAATCAACTTTTGTCAGCTCAGAGCGATCCTTCGACTGCGGGTTATACGCCTGAACAGTACCAACAGCGGTTGGCCGAATTGCAAATGCAGAAGTACGTGATTGAAACGGCTAAAAAGCGGGCTCAGTGCCGTAATGCAACCGGGCAAACGCTGGCAGTTTATGCTAATAAGCCGAAAAAATCGCCGACGCAACTTTATTTCCTGGCAGCCGGTGAGATTACAGATGATGATTGGGATTGCGATGGTATTTACGTGCCAGCAGGGACTCAAGCTACTTTAGGCCCGGCGGCTGAGCCACTTTCTTTGGCTGAACCGGTTGCTATTAAGGTTGTAGATGGTACGCAGCTAATTGCTACAACCAATGCAGCAACGGGTGGTATTCAAGTGAATGTTACCCCTGCTAAAGTTTTTAAAGCGGGTGAGACAACTTGGGCCCTGCCCTCGTTTTCTCAGGCCCAGATTAATGCACAAGTTCCTACGCCGGAACTGATTGATTAATCCTTCTTTAGGAACGGTTAATAGTTGGGGGCTTGGGAAAAAATAAAGTCCCAGGCAGAATAGAGGAGAGGCCATGCCACCATTGGTGATTGTCTCTCCTTTTTAGATTGCAAAAAAGCCAGAAGATGCTGAGTGATGCAATGATTCGCGAGATTCCTCGATGCAGCCCAAAACTTAACGGGAAGTCGCAAACGAGACTTCATGGCGAAAGTCGCCCCAGACTACTTGCGAGGGTGAGCCCGTCAAGCCGAAACGATGTTTGGCTGGAATCGTCATAGTGTGCAACTCGGATTGCAAAAGTCGGCGAAGGGGGATTCTGTATAGTCAGGACTTCCTCCGGGTCGATCGGGTTTAAGGCCAATATAACTACTAGCATAGGGCTGTTAACCAAGCTGACCAGTGTCTAGGGGAATAACTTCGACGGGGTGTGGGGGCGATCGCACCTAGGCAGCAGAATTGCTGTTGAGCATTTTCTTGTCTCGGAACCATTGCCAGACATTTATGTTACTTATAAAATTCATTACTTTACTTATAATATGTAGACTTATTGTCTATAAAAGTTTATTTATAGTCTGTAGATTTATTGTCTACATTTTTTCATAATTGTACCTTGAAGCAAAAAAGTGAAATAGATATCAAAAAGCGTTTTGGAAAAGCCATAAGGCGGCGTCGGCGAGAACTCGATCTATCACAAGAACACCTAGCCGAAATTTCAGGACTTCATCGTACTTACATTTCGAGCATAGAAAGAGGTCAGCGCAATCCATCTTTGGAGAATATTGACAATCTAACAAAAGCCCTGGATATATCTATTTCTGCTCTCTTTGCTAACTATGGTATAGAGGTAGAAGAGTGACAGCTAAAAAAAATGCTAAAGCTAAAAATACTCGGTTGAGCTATAAACTTGGTCTGCCAGCAGCAATAGCGAGAAAAGTTGAAAAGACAGGTCAAACCAGAGGTGCAGAGAAAGATACTGTTTATCAAAACCGCGTCCTCCGATGTAGTACAGTCCTAATACCGCTGAGTTCGTGGAAAGCTGGGGTTGTCCCACCACCAGAAGGATTTGAAAATAGTTACATAGTTCTTGCCCATCCAGAGGAATACTTTTCCGACACTCCTCCAACCTGTAAATCAGATTTACCAAAAAACTTACAGCTAGGACAAAATTTATTAGTATTTTATGAAACTAGACCTCAATGGATTCACTACCCTCCAAGTCACTATGGTTGGCATCCCGCCAATTCTCGAATTCCACCACTAGGAGGTCAATACCTTGCCCGCGTACCAGATACTACCAGTCCTGGAGACTCTCTTGAAAGGCATGGGTACATAGATAGCGAGAGTGGCGGTCAAGGGGCAGGAATTAGGATTTATGAGTATGCTTCAAAAACAGAAATAGAAGCTACTAAATATCAGTTATCTTTCCTTGTGTGGCAAACCGACGGAATTATTGATATGGCGCGAGAAGAAGGCATACAGAATCCTGAAGAATGCAAGGCAAGAATCGAAGATAAATGTCAGGACATGGGACTGAGGGATCTTAACCTATAGCCTTTCTCAAAAAGGTGAGGTACGAATTTTGACCTGGAAAGCTTGACAATACAGGGTTTCTGTATACCTCATTTATCTGAGAATCGCTATACTTCAGAAAAACCGAATAATAGATAGCCAACAGCGTACCGTTTGCCCTCTTTGCTTGAAGCCTATCCTAGCTCAAGAACTGGCGTCCCGCGTGGAACAAGCTGAAGGTCGAAATGTACCTGATTTGACAGTTACCACAGCAAATTTATTTCATGTTAAGGAACTCAGAGCCGGAGTATATAATCACTGTCGTTACAATTTGGGATGGGGACATCATCACTGTAATGCAGCAGCGAGAGACTGGGGAGTTGAACGCACATTACAATGGATGGAAGAAGTCCTCACAAATAACGGAAAAATAATTAATTAATTAATTAGGGCTTGCTGAATAAGCCTAAAAGCCTTATCTGAAAAGACTTTGACTCGCGATCGGCGCGGATAAAGTGTAAGACTATGAGGTAAAATCAGTCAAAAGCCATGCACAGCATCACTTTCGTTCATGTACCGAAAAC
>NZ_JANMZH010000882.1:0-5441 GCF_031383065.1 Microcoleus sp. OTE_8_concoct_300
CCCACATTCCGCAGATATTCAAGCAGATTTAATTTCAAAGAAATTCAGAATTGCCAAAACCTCAAATGATTGCTATGCAATCATTTGAGGTTTTTTTAAGGTATAATAATTTGTGCCAGTATAGCAACCTTCAAAACGATGAAAAAGCCCTCTAAAGCTATAAATATCGTAAATTTAGACCATTTGGGAATAGTAGCGGGGATCATAGATGAAATGGAATTGGTAGAAGAAGTTAACAAAAAAGTGGGAATAAAAATTAAATAAACCCTCAGTCCAGGACAAGTAATGAAAGCAATGATTTTGAACGGATTGGGATTTTTGAGCGCCCCCATCTACCTATTTGACACATTTTTTCTGGGAAAAGCAACAGAACATCTAATTGGAGAAGGAGTGACACCCGAACAATTAAATGATGACAGAATCGGGAGAGCTTTAGACAAATATCATCAAGCTGGAACCACAAAAGTATTCACGGCAATTGCCCTGAAAGCAGCGATGAAATTTCAAGTATCAATGAAAAGCGTTCACCTAGATAGCAGTTCAATATCAGTAGAAGGAGCCTACAAAAACTGTCAGGAAAAAAGCCAGGAAGTTGAGGCAGAATCTGAAGATACAGAATCTTCCATGAAAACCATAAAAATCGTTCATGGCTATTCAAGAGATCGAAGACCGGAGCTCAAACAATTTATCATTGATACGATCGTAAGTGGAGATGGAGACGTACCATTATATCTCAAAATAGATGACGGAAACGCCGACGATAAAAGTGTCTTTGTGTCAAGATTGAAAGAGTTTAAAAATCCGTGGACATTTGACGGAATCTGTGTAGCAGATAGTGCCTTATACACAGCGGAAAATTTGTCAGCAATGGCAGAAATGAAATGGATAACCAGAGTGCCATTAAGCATCAAATCAGCTCAAAATAAAATCTGCAACATTGAAGATAGTGACTGGGAAGACTCTCAAATAAAAGGCTATAAAATAGCAACCAGAACCAGTGAGTATGCCAACATCAAGCAAAGATGGCTAGTAATAGAAAGTGAACTCAGAAAACAAGCAGAGCTTAAAAAAATAGTCAAGCAAGTAGAGAAACAGTTAGAATCAGCCAAAGCCTCACTGCGTAAGCTATCAATACAAAACTTTGCTTGTATTGCCGATGCATAAATTGCCATAAAAAAGTTATCAGACTCATGGAAATATCACCAAATAACAGAAATTAAATCCCAAGAAAAACCAGTTAAAACAACAAAAAAAAGCTCAAAGAATCGAGCAAGACACAGACAAGGCTCTATCAAGTAACGGGTGAAATAGAACCCCTAATTTCAGCAATAGAAGCGGAAAAAGTCAAAGCTGGGAGATTTATATTAGCCACAAATATCTTAGATACTAAAGCAGTGAGCAATTCACAGGTATTATCGGAATACAAAGCGCAGCAAAGTAATGAGAGAGGATTTAGATTTATCAAAGATCCGTTATTTTTTACTGCCAGCGTATTCGTGAAAAAGCCGGAGCGAGTTGAAGCAATCGGAATGATAATGGGACTGTGTTTGTTAGTGTATAACCTAGCGCAAAGGAAATTGAGACAACAATTAGAAGCTACCAATGAGCAAGGGTCGAATCAGGTAAAAAAATTGACCAATAAGCCAACAATGCGCTGGATATTTCAGATGTTTCAGGCGGTGCATTTAGTGACGATAAATGGCTCGAATCATGTCAGCAATTTCACCCAAGAGCACCAAGATATCTTGCGGCATTTAGGAGAGTATTGCTGTCAATACTATTTAATATTTTCAAGTGAATAACGATTGAGATCGAGGTGTAAATATTTGTGAATAATTTTCATTAATTAGTCAAGATAATTTGCTCTTGGCATAATTTTTCTTGCTTCAAAATATGAGTGGTCACGATAAAATAGCAACATGAATATATGAGAAAAAGTCAATTATTTCAACTTACTTAGTTTAGGTAAATTTGACAAACTTCTGTAATGCTAAAACTGCATAATTTCAGCCCAAAAGCGTTTCGCTTCCAAGTTTTAACAACAGATAAAAAAATCCGACCCACATCTGCGGAATGTGGGTTAAAACACTATTGGTAGCGCCAGGTGCGCCCATAAGCACCCTACAGATAGAGTTGATGCGTAATTTCTCTATTTAATATCACCAAGCTAAAATCTTAAATTTAAGATTTAAAATCCTTTGACAGAGGATTCAGCCACAGCAGAATTGTCCGTTTTAATTGATTTAATTCCCGATACACTTCTTGTTTGACCCATTGCCCGATCGCGTCGAAGGGTGTAAAAATTTGACCCACAGGCCAGCTAACATCTTGACCCAAGGGTGTTTGATGGTTGCCGGCCAAGGTCTGAACTGTAATCATGTCGGCAAATCTCTGTTTTAGCAGATTAGTCAAAAGCAGGGTTTGGTCGATGTTGTCGCCATTAAATTTGACTAAAAGATTGCGCCGGATTTGATAACTATCTTGAACGAGGCGATTGGTGTCTTGCGGGGAAGGGGTAAACTCTACTTTAAAGACGGGGGAAATTTGCTCGACGATGGGGATTGCTTCGGATGCCGCATAATTGTTGAAAGAGATCAGAATATTGCCTGCCCTCTCTACGTCAAAGACAGAACCGATCAGCAAGTGCAGTTTGCATCCCATGCTGTGCCCCATGCCGTAAACCGGGAGATAGGAAGATCTAAGCAATTTAGTGGCGCGCAGGCGATCGAGAGCATTTTCAAATTTGTTGAGGACATCGCGGGCGATCGCAATATGATCCAAAGTATTGACAAACGGCGTTGCTACTACAAGATATCCTTGATTCCCCAAAGCCTCTAACAGCCAGCGATAGGTGAGTTGCGGTGCTGTCGCCACAAATGCACCGCCGAGAAAATGTACGATCGCGATCGGTTTAGAGGGAATTAATACCCAATTGCCAGAAATTTCTTGCCATTCCATAAATTCAATCTAATTCAAAGTAAAAATGCGCTCGTCCTGTGAAGGTAGAAGTCAGAATTTTTTCTCAATTTTTGCTTTTACTTTCTGCCTCAAAAAGGGGTTGACTAACCATTTTTTTATTCAAAAAACTTTTCTTTTTACTTATAGCGGTTCGATCGCGTGGTGAGGTATGGGGGCGAGTCCTATGCCTATGCCCACCCAGGCCTATGCCCACCCAGGCCTATGCCCTATGCACGTCGAGTACCTCATGTTACTGAGAAAGGCTATACACCTTATTTATTGTAACTATTTTGGGGGCAAATAGCACGGCGGGCGCACGCTGCTATTTGCCCCCTGTATAGGGTAGAAGCTGGCGGCAGAATAAATCAAGGCTGACATCCGAGCGCCACTTTCAAAAATTTTTGTATTGTGTCCCATCGCACGGCTGCAAGCCGCTGTAGTTGGTATTGCGTGTAATTAACTCGACAGGATATTAACAGCCAAATACGGCTCAAAACCCGAATATCGCGTATTAACCAGCCCCTGCGCGATCAGCTTCGATTCGCCTTGATTGGCATCAGCTAATTTCTTGACTAAAACCTGCATACACATATAAGCTCATTTAGGGTCGTCTCCCGATTTCAGATGATTGCTGGGGGTCTAATTCTGCCGAATAGCTGATGCTTTCTGCAGGTTGATCACTGAACTTCTGGTCAGCCTTCATCCATTTCCACTTGTGGAGAGTAGCTGGAGGATTGAGCACTGTAGTAGCGAGGCCGTAAACAATAGTCGGTAAAACCTCCCGATTTAAAAAACTTTCTCCCAGCTTTCTCATGTAGTGCAGTGCCAAAACTTGTCGGAATTTGTTTAGCCTTTTCAAAAGCGGCAAATTCTTAAAGCATAGCTGTTCGTACTCGTTGAGCGATAACTCTTTTTCTCCCCGCAAGCGCCGCCGTTGGTTTTCTTTGACACAATCAGAAGCAATGCGCTTTTTGAGCCAGTGCTTATCTGTGAGAGAGTTCCCTCTAATTCGATAATTTCCCAAAGGTTCTGTCGCCGCTAGCAAACCGTACTTTTGAGCAATTTTGGTAAATAACTCTGTATCTTCTCCTACCTGCCAATCTTCTGCAAAGCCGCCTTCTTTCAGAAGAATGGAGCGATCGACTACAACTGAAGACGGGAAAACCCAAGGGCTTTCGCCTGTCTCCTTAATCGCCTGCATTTCTGCTTTAGTTGTAGGATAGGTGCGAATGTAACTCAACTTGTTGCCGCGCTTGTCTAAATACCGCAAAGCGTGAGCCACAGCTTTGACTTCTGGATTGTCTGCGAGCATCTTCAAACAAACTTCTAGCTTGTTGGGTTCCCAGGTATCGTCGCTGTCGAGAAACGCTACATACTCGCCTGTGGCGCGATACATCATTAAATTTCTCGACTTAGAAACGCCGTAATTTTGGGGATTCCGGAAGTATTGAATTCTCGAATCTTGCTCGACCAGCTTAGCAGCAACTTTGGCAGTAGCGTCAGTAGAGCAGTCATCAACAATTAAAATTTCTAGATGCTGATGGGTACCATTGAGTACGGAGGCAACTGTCTCCGCCAGAGTGTCGGCAGCATTGAATGCAGGAATGATTACACTGACTTTTTCGCTGTTCATAACTTCAATTAGCTGTGCTTTGGTAATTGTTTGCCGAAGTATAGTCTTCGCCACTTATGACCCCTGCATGAAAATACTGAAAAAGTAAGGGTTTTCTGCTGAAACTGAAAATTGCCGACTGTGAAACGCACCGACTGCGATCGAGTGAGATTTCGTCGGCTCAGTTTGAGCTGTTAACTAGGGAGTGAGAGACCTGTTTACCCATCAATTAAAAAGGTGGTAAGTCTTTCGGTTTCGAGTTCCCACACCAGGTAAGGGGGGCTGGAACCTTTTAAAAGCTGCACCCGGATTAGCTAGGTACAGCCAATATAACAGGCTTCAGACCTAAGTGCGATCAACTAGGGGAGAACTGTCAGGAGGGGAGCGTGGCCAATATTGCGCTTGGTTTCTGGGCCGGAGCGCCGTCTGCTGGAGCCGTTGGGGCTGTAGCGAGGGCGATCGAAATTTTACAGGAATTTTGCAAGGAAGCAATTTTTACGCTGTTACTTTAAATTCTTTATTCGATCGAGACGAGGAAAAAATAGTTAAAATTCATGAACAAGGTGATACATCTATTAGGAAAGGAGCTGCCAGATTTGATGTGAGTAAATGGTTTGTTCAAAAAAGTTAAAAAAACAAACAAACGACTGTTCATGTTCAACCCAAACAGCTTTCTTGGAAGTCTTAAAAGTGTGTTAAACTCGCGCACGACTGAATTGATCTAGTTGGCAGAAAAATATCCGGAGAGCATCGTTGTCAGAATATTGTGAATATTGGCTTATGAACTACAAGGAAGCTGGAGCGCCCTTGCATGATGTGTCGTGAACTACAAAAACAAAATTTGACGCGAAAAAAAAGACCATAGGCCCTA
>NZ_JANMZH010000904.1:0-4425 GCF_031383065.1 Microcoleus sp. OTE_8_concoct_300
CAGTTAAATCGGTAGGGACACGGCCTTGTCCAAATGGTGTCAACAAACAGGTAAAACTGATAGTCCGACAGTCCGACAGGGAATGAATTCCCTGTCTCATAGCGAAAGTCGGTTAAAACCGACTGCAAGTGTCAATTTAACTCGATGTTGAGTTTCGCATTGCACGTTAATCAACCTCCTCAGTCCTCTTGCAGAGGACTTGCGCTATGAGACAGGGATTTCAATCCCTGTCGGACTGTCGGACTCGCCGTCAAACGAGTTAGACCCCGATCGCACCATAGCAGTTTTTGAAGAACCGGGCGATCGCATCCCCGTTCCAACCTTTGCCGAATCCTTCAATCTCACCGTCGGTGAAATGTTCAGTTGGCTGACTGAGTAGCGCCCCCTCGATTTATGAATTGATTTAACCGCAGAGGGCGCAGAGGGCGCAGAGGAAGAGAAGAGAGAGAGCTGTCTACGGATTTGGTTCGATCTTATGTGCGGTCGATCGCTTATACTAGAATATCTGGCTGTCAGCTCTTCAAGGACGAGAGAGGACTTGCGGTCTTCACTACAAACTTAATTTATGATTATTTAACCGGACTTGATATCATCTCTCAAATAACCCCTAACTACTAACAACTAACTACATAAAAAGTTTGTCAAAAATGGAAGCTAAATCTTACAAAGACACGGTAAATCTGCCCAAAACCAAGTTTGATATGCGCGCCAACGCCGCCAAGCGCGAACCAGAATTGCAACAATTTTGGGCAGATCAAGAAATCTACGATCGCCTATCCCACAATAACCCCGGCGACTTGTTCATCCTCCACGACGGCCCACCCTACGCTAACGGACAACTTCACATCGGCCACGCCCTCAACAAAATCCTCAAAGACTTTATCAACCGCTACCAAATGCTGCGCGGCAAAAAAGTCCGCTATGTGCCCGGTTGGGATTGTCACGGATTGCCGATCGAACTTAAAGTATTGCAGAACATGAAATCGGAGGAGCGGCTAAATCTTACCCCGATCGAACTCCGCCGCAAAGCCGCCGCCTTCGCCCAGCAAACAATGGAACAGCAGCGCGAATCCTTCCAGCGCTACGGCGTTTGGGGCGACTGGGAACACCCGTATTTAACCATGAAACCCGAATACGAAGCCGCTCAAATCGGCGTTTTCGGTCAAATGGTGCTCAAAGGCTACATCTACCGCGGCTTCAAACCAGTCCACTGGAGCCCGAGCTCGAAAACAGCCCTCGCCGAAGCGGAATTGGAATATCCCGAAGGCCACACGTCGCGCAGCATCTACGTCGGCTTTCATGTGAAAACTTTGTCAAAATCCCTGCAAACGAAGCTCAAGCGCTATATGCCGAGCCTCTGGGCGGCGATTTGGACGACTACTCCCTGGACAATTCCGGCAAACTTGGCGATCGCAGTTAATCCCGAATTGACTTATGCGGTGGTGGAACCGCCGGCAAATTCCCACATCGCACAACAATTTATGTTGGTAGCTGTCGATGCGGTCGATCGGCTGTCGGCAACTTTTAACACTGAATTAAAAATACTTGCTACCTTCAAAGGGAAAGAATTAGAAGGTTGCAGCTACAAACACCCGCTGTTCGATCGCGAAAGTCCAATTGTTGCCGGCGGTGACTACATTACCGCTGATTCAGGAACGGGATTGGTGCACACCGCACCGGGCCACGGACAAGAAGACTTTATCGTCGGAAAACGCTGCGGTTTGCCAGTCTTAACCCCCGTAGATGAAAACGGAAATTTTACCGCAGAAGCCGGACAGTTTGCAGGTTTAAATGTCCTCGGAAATGGCAATGCCGCAGTGATTGATGCCCTGGCCGAAGCAAATTGTTTGATTAAAGAGGAAAGTTACGCTCACTCTTATCCTTACGATTGGCGCACGAAAAAGCCGACCATTTTTCGGGCGACGGAACAGTGGTTTGCCTCGGTTGAAGGGTTCCGAGATGCAGCCCTAAAAGCGATCGCCGATGTGAATTGGATTCCCGCCCAAGGGGAAAATCGGATTACTGCAATGGTGGGCGATCGATCGGATTGGTGCATCTCCCGCCAGCGGACTTGGGGCGTTCCCATTCCGGTATTCTACGACGAAGAAACTAACGAACCGCTGTTAAATGAAGACACGATCGCCCATGTGCAAGCCCTTTTTGCCGAGAAGGGTTCCGATGCTTGGTGGGAATTGTCGATCGATGAATTGCTGCCGGAATCTTACCGCAACAACGGCCGCACTTACCGCAAAGGTACAGACACGATGGATGTGTGGTTTGACTCGGGTTCTTCCTGGGCCGCAGTTGCCCAAGGTCGCTCGGAATTAAACTATCCTGCTGATATCTATTTGGAAGGTTCAGACCAGCATCGCGGCTGGTTTCAATCCAGCTTGCTTACCAGTGTAGCAACTAACGGCGTCGCTCCTTACAAAACTGTTTTGACTCACGGTTTTGTGCTAGATGAAAAAGGCCGGAAGCAGAGCAAATCTGAAGGCAATGTCGTCGATCCGGCAGTCGTAATTAAGGAATATGGAGCCGATGTTTTGCGGTTGTGGGTGTCTTCGGTAGACTACTCGGCAGACGTGCCTTTGGGCAAAAACATTCTCAAACAGCAGTCGGATGTTTACCGCAAAATTCGTAATACAGCTAAGTTTTTGCTGGGCAATTTGCACGACTTTGACCCCGCAAAAGATGCCGTTGCTTACGAGGAATTGCCGGAACTCGACCGCTATATGCTGCACAGAATGGGCGAAGTTTTTGCGGAAGTCCAAGATGCTTTTGAAAGCTTCCAATTTTCCCGATTCTTCCAAACTGTGCAGAATTTCTGCACGGTGGATTTATCGAATTTTTACTTGGATATTGCCAAAGACAGACTTTACATCAGCGCGACAGATACCCTTCGCCGCCGCAGTTGTCAGACGGTGATTGCAATTGCTGTGGAGAATTTAGCAAAGGCGATCGCACCTGTTTTGTGTCACATGGCTGAGGATATTTGGCAGTACCTTCCCTATCCGACTCCTTACAAGTCAGTGTTTGAAGCCGGGTGGGTGCAAATTGATGCTTCATGGCATAATCCAGAATTGGCTACTCGCTGGCAGTATTTGCGACAAGTGCGCGGCGAAGTTAACAAGGTTTTGGAAAAAGCCCGGATTGAAAAGGCGATCGGTTCTTCTTTGGAAGCTAAGGTTTTATTGTACGTTCCCGATGTTGAGAAAAGGCAGCAATTGCAAGCTTTGAATCCCAGCAGCGAAGAATTGGTGGATTATGTGCGATCGCAAAATTCAGTCATTCACTCAGCCGCAGAGGAGAAAGCAAAAGCAGCACAAGATCGACAGGAAGAACAAGCGGCAAATGTTGCCAAAGTGTTGACAGAAAACACAATTTATGTTGAGGCGGAAACGAGCGCAGAAAAGGGCGATCGATCTTCTGAGATAATAGAGTATTCGGCCCCTGAACTGTCGGCTTCAAATGGGCAGCCAATCTTAGATCAAGTCGCCGATTTTGTGGCTAATTTGCCTGAATACGTGGGTAACTTTGTCACAGAAAACCAAAAAGCGCTGGTAACACTTGGGCTGTTAGCCTCTGTGTTGATAACGGGCCGAGTAACACTGGCGATTTTGGATACGATTAATCAGATTCCGGTGTTGGGAGGCCTATTGGAAGTCATCGGCATCTTATTTACAATCTGGTTTGTTTTCCGTCACTTGCTGTTTGCGGCCAACCGTCAAAAAATTGCACTACAAATTGATTTGCTGATAGCAGATGTGCTGGGCCACACAACCGCGATCGTGCCTGCAGAAACAAGGGCGATCGTCCTCGCACCGGCAGTAGAAGCAGCGCTTGTGCTTGTAGAAACACAGGCGATCGTACAAACAGCCCCTGTAGAAACGGCGCTTGTAGAAACACCCCAAATCCCGGAAGCAGAATTAGTTGCGATCGCACCCAAGCCAGAAATTCCTGCTGAAATAGCTGTAACCCTGGATTCTACAATGACCGGGAACGGTGTAGACGAACTGCGGTATTTGTTCATTACTTCGGAAGTGGAACTGGTAGAATCGAATGCAATCCTGCAAGAATTGGCGTACAGTTATCAGTCTCCGGAGTTGGCGATTGGTGTAGTCAAAGCAGACGGGGAAAAGTGCGATCGCTGCTGGAATTACTCGACTCACGTCAGCGAGTCGATCGAACATCCGCTAATTTGCGAACGCTGCGTTTCTGCAGTAGACCACAAATTCTAACCTAGGCTGTGTACCGCGCACCTTACATCTTAATGTAGGGTGCGTTACGAGCTCAAAAGTTTTTTTGTGCAACCTTGTTTCGGGTTATATCGGAATTATTCTCTCTCTCATCTCTTTCTCTGTGTCCTCTGTGCCCTCTGTGGTTTAATCATTCCGATTCGATGATGTCGAGATCTTGGTAGAGTTG
>NZ_JANMZH010000939.1:0-23045 GCF_031383065.1 Microcoleus sp. OTE_8_concoct_300
TAGCGGTTTTGATAAGATCGATCGCACTCTATCCAATCCCATCTCCACATCCGGCAAAATCTCCCCAACAGTCTTCTCTCCTTTACCTAGCCCAGGCGAGGGCGAGGTTCCCTCTTTATGTTTGGGCGACGCGCGCTACTGCCTCTACAAGCAAAACAACCTCTCACTTCAAAGCGTAGCCACAGAGGGGGGCATGTGTCAATCCATTTGGGATTTTACCGGGAGTAAGATTAAATGAACCGCCAAGGCCGTCGGACGCGAAGGAAGAGAAAGAAAGAGATGCAGTTCTTCCTTCGCGCACTTCGCGTCTTCGCGGTTCGTTCAAATAATTAAAAAGCCCTATAATTTCGGTGTGAGCAAAATTAGCTGTTTTGACAAGATCGATCGCACTCCATCCAATCCCATCTCCACATCCGCCAAAATCTCCCCAACAGTCTTCTCTCCTTTACCTAGCCCAGGCGAGGTTCCCTCTTTCTCCCCCCCTTGGTAAGGAGGGGGGGCTGGGGGGGGTACGCAACCTTGCAAAAACTCAAATTCAGCATTTGACAAATTCACCAATTGGTAGTTACAATCAAACACTTGTTTACTAGGCCAACCGTGCATACAACCACTCAACTCGGGAATTGCCGCCAAAAGTGCTTTATCGTCTGACCAATCAATTTTATTAACAGGCTTTTTGCCCAAGAAAAACTCGTAATGACTGATTTCCGTATCCAACAATTCAATTAATCGATAAAGCTGCCGTTCCGTCAAACCCTGAGCTCTTTCTATCAATTCCGGCGCTTTACCCAAAAGTCGTTCTAACTGCCAATATCCCGGATTTGAAAAACCGATAAATTCCAATCCCGAAGCGTCGATTAACTCGAACAAAGTCTCGATATTGTAATCAATTTCCTGCGGGTGAACGTACATATCAGCAAAACATTCGTCCCGCTGATTTTCTCCTGCCCAACGCTGCTTTTCGTACTTGACAAGACGGTTGTTTTCTGGTAATGAAGCAAAGATTTGACGGCCGAGTTTGACGCCATCGGGATAGTCGCCTTTTTGGTTGCCTTGGAGAAGTGCGATCGCCCTTTGCATGAGTTGAATTTCCCAGCGTCCGAGCTCAGCATACACAAAAACGTGCATCAAACCGCCCTGGGCCAACTTCGCCGCCAGCGCTTGAATGCCCCGGATCGGATCGGGTAAGTGGTGCAGCACGCCCACGCAGTTGATCAAATCAAACTCGCCCTCTAACTCGGCGGCATCGTACAAGCTGAGGTGGCGAAAATCAGCTTCGCGCGCCCCCGTAAGCGTTGCCCTCGAAGAGGATCGCCGACAGCGTTCTTGTGCTACCTTCAAAGCACCCGCACTCAGGTCGATCGCCGTAACCGTTGCTTCAGGATTGAGATGAATCAGATAATCGGTGCTTGAACCAGTGCCGCAGCCAGCATCTAAAATCCGAATATCGAGTTTTGGGGGCTTTTGGCCGGTGCAAAAATTGTAAGCATCAGGCCAACTCCAGCGCCAGTTGTACCCAGGCGGCGGTTCATCTGACAAAGGATCGGGCGGGAAAGGGAAAGTATCGTAAAGCCGCCGCACGGCAGCACTGATATCGGGTGTAGTATCCATAGGTGACATTTGTTGGGCTTGGGGATTCGGGATTGGACTGACAACTGACCGCTGACCACTGACCGACAGCAATTTGATCCGCGCCCCCCGGATTTATCGGTGGGGTCGATTCTTCAATCTAAAATCTAAAATCTAAAATCTAAAATCGATTGACAGCTTCTGCGTAATAAAACTTATCATTTTTTCTCATATACGCCCTCTTAAATCTATACAATAAATCTCGGCAGGCTTTTTAACAAACGAGGACTGTCAATAACCTACCGCTGACCTTTCGGGTAAAGCGGAGGCGTCTTTCCGCAGAAAGTCAAAGGCCCAGAAACAGGCAGAAGAAAATTTGTGATTTTCTTTTCCCTTAATTCACGGCACTGGCTGCAATCGCCCAAAGGCAACTCTCCTGCCGAGTCTTTTTTTCCACGGGTGTACGGGCGGAGCGCAGCGGAGGGAGTACCCCGTGCCTGCCTTCGGACCGGACATTTCCAGGCAGGAAGAAAGATGAAACCAAAACATTTTAATCTAAGAAAGTAAGCGCGCCCGAACCTCGTGACAGGTAAAGGCAAAAAGTAAACAAACCAAAAATACCTACTTTGACCTTTTACCGAGAAATTGGGTTTAAAGCCCCGTCCTTCTAGGACGGCTTCGGGAAAGACTGGCAAACAAATACCGTGGGGCGCACGGAAATTTAAGCTTGAGGAGTGAGTTGTAAGACTCAAGAATGCTTCGTAAGACCAGAGGGGACTAATGGCAGAATCAGCCCAAGAATCACCGCACGGAAGCGGGCGGTGAGCGTCAACTGCATGAGAAGGCAGGGTTAGTCTGGTTAAATGCTGCAACTATTTGGATACGGAGGGAAAGAGTCTAATGACTGTAAAGGCAAGTGGTGGAAGCTCGGTTGCGCGTCCGCAACTATATCAAACTGTACCGGTCGCAACAATTTCGCAAGCAGAACAGCAAGACCGCTTCCTACAGCGGGGCGAACTCAGCGAACTGGCAACTTATTTCAGTTCAGGGGCTCTTCGGATCGATATCTCTGCGACGCTGACCCAAAACTCGGAACTGATAGTATCCCGCGCAGCCAACCGGATTTTTACCGGCGGTTCCCCGCTGGCATTCTTGGAAAGACCGCAAGAACCAGTGATGGCTGTAGCAGCAGCGAGTCGTGGCGGTTCGGCGAATGTCTCTGAAGGCATGAAACTGGGAACTGTTACCTACGTTGAAGGTCGCGCAGGCGGCGGCAACGGCGGTGGCGGCGGCGGATTCTTGGGGCTGGGAAATCTGTTTTCTGGCAACGGTGGTGGCTACAGCGGCCCAATCCCTGCAGGATTTCAGCCAATCAATGTCTCGCGCTACGGCCCGGGCAACATGACCAAATCTCTGCGCGACTTGAGCTGGTTTTTGCGCTACATCACCTACGCAATTGTCGCTGGCGACCCGAACATTATTTCGGTGAACGTGCGCGGATTGCGGGAAATCATCGAAAATGCTTGCTCTTCGGCGGCCACAATTGTGGCAATGCAGGAAATGAAGGCGGCATCTTTGGGCTATTTCAAAAACAATGCAGAGGCCGCGGCGATCGTCGGACAGTATTTCGACGTAGCAATTACCGAATTCAAAGCTCCCACACCTTCAGACAAGGTGCGGCAGCGCGAAAGCAACGACCAGCAAGGGCTACAACTGCCTCAAATCTACTTCAACGCATCCGAGCGTCGGGCGAAATTCGTCATGAAAACCGGCCTGTCATCGGCCGAAAAGCTAGAAGTAATCAAAGCAGCTTACCGCCAAGTTTTTGAGCGCGACATTAGCCGCGCATACAGCCAAAGCATTTCTGACTTGGAATCCAAGGTCAAAAATGGCGAAATCTCGATGAAAGAGTTTATTCGTCGCCTTGGCAAATCTCCTCTGTACCGCCAGCAATTCTACGAGCCGTTTGTCAACAGCCGTGCTGTAGAATTGGCCGCCCGCCACTTCCTAGGCCGCGGTTTGAGCTCGCGGGAGGAATTTAGCAAGTATTTTGCGATCGTCACTAAAGGCGGTCTGGCAGCTCTCGTAGACGCGATGGTTTATTCCCAGGAATATTCCGACTACTTCGGCGAAGAAACAGTGCCTTACCTGCGCGGTTTGGGCCAAGAAGCTCAGGAATGTCGCAACTGGGGCCCGCAAATTGATTTGTTCAATTTCAGCGCTCCGTTCCGCAAGGTTCCTCAGTTCATCACCTTGTTTGCGGGCTACACTCAGCCGCTACCAGACCAGCACGTTTACGGTGTTGGCAATGACCCCTTAGAAATTCAGTTCGGCGCGATTTTCCCGAAAGAAACTCGCAACCCCAAGAACCGTCCAGCTCCCTTCGGCAAAGACACTCGCCGTATCCTGATCCGTCAAGGTGCGGGGATTGAAAATCAATTGAGCAACCCGGAGGCTCGCGGTAAGGCTCCAGGCTCTCTGGGTCCCAAGGTCTTTAAACTAGACCAGTTGCCGGGTTCCTACATTACTCCCAAAAAAGCCACTGGCCGCGGTGCTTCTGTCGGCAGCAGCTACAGTAGTGCTTCCAGTGTCAAATTTAGCGAAAGTTCGACTCAAGCGGTGATTCGGGCTGCTTACCTGCAAGTGTTTGGTCGCGATGTGTTCGATGGCCAGCGCCAAAAGGTGGCGGAAATTAAGCTGGAAAACGGCGACATTCCGATGCGCGAGTTTATTCGGATGTTGGCGAAGTCAGACGTGTTCCGCAATATGTACTGGAGCAAGCTGTACGTTTGTAAGGCGATCGAGTATATTCACCGCCGACTCCTGGGACGCCCTACCTATGGCCGCCAGGAAATGAACGCTTACTTTGACATTTGCGCCAAGAAGGGTTTCTACGCGCTGGTCGATCAAATCATCGACAGTCTGGAGTACAACGAAGCTTTCGGGGAAGATACAGTACCCTACGAGCGCTATGTGACTCCCGGTGGTTTGTCGATGCGGACGATGCGATCGGGTTCCGTCGCTGAGCAAAATGTCCAAGCTCAGACGCCAGAAACTCCTCGGTTTATTGAACTGGGTGCAGCAGGCAACCGGGGCGATGTCGAGTTGCAAAATCGCCTCGCTCAAGGTGTCAGTAAGCGACGCGAACAAACTAAGGTGTTCAAGCTGACGAATACTTCGGACAAAGTAGCTTTGAAAACTTTAATTCAAGCTGCTTACCGTCAAATTTTTGAGCGCGACATCAACCCATATGTTGTGAAGAATGAATTCACGGCGCTGGAAAGCAAACTGGGCAACAATGAAATCAATCTCAAGGAGTTCATTGAGGCTTTGGGCTGCTCGTCGCTGTACGTTAAACAGTTCTACGCACCTTATCCCAATACTAAGGTGATTGAGTTGGGAACGAAGCACTTCTTAGGCCGCGCTCCCCGCAATCAAGCGGAGATTCGGACCTACAACCAAATCTTGGCCAGTAAAGGGATTAAGGGCTTTATCAACGCGATGTTGAACAGCGTTGAATATGCCGAGGCGTTTGGCGAGGATACTGTTCCTTACCGTCGCTTCCCGACTCTGCCTGCTGCGAATTTCCCGAATACCGAAAGGCTGTACAATCTACTCACCAAGCAGAATGGTGAGTTGGTGGTTCCAAGCTTTGAGCCAGTAGCTGCTACTGACAGAAGCTAGATTGATTTGAGGTTTGAGATGTTAGATTAGTGTTAATTTAACATCTCCAATTAGTTGAAGGGCTGGTGTAATTGCTAGCCCTTTTTTATGACCGATTTGTTGTTGTGCTGTCTTGATTAATTTTTAATTTTTAACGGCTGATGAATGCTGAGGAAGAGGATATTATACCAATTCTCTTTAGGATGAGGTACAGGCTCAGAATGCCGAAAAGAAGAAGCTCCTCGTTTGGGCTGTACTGCATCCAATTGCCAACCGCTATAAGTTGAGATGAGCTCTCAACGAATGCGTATCAACCTGCTGCCCGTACAAATCTCTACAAGCACTTGGACGCTCAGCGTTCAGGTTGGTTTTGACGTGACCGCATTTAACCAATTTGATTATTTGCTTTGATAATGTAGAGGCAACTTATTTATATAGCAATACGGTTCAGTTAAGCTCGATCACCCTGGCGCCCCCCTAAAAAAGGGGGGGACAAGAACTTACTCTTGCGTCCCCGTTCTTAAGGGGGATTTAGGGAACTCTCCGAGGAATAAATATTTTTAACTGAACCGTATTGATTTATATAGAGGTTCCTTACTACGAAGGTTTGTCACCGTTCATCGGCTCGGCTAAATTCATTTTAGATGGCCTAAAGACATCTTGTAAATGTAAGTGATTGTTAGCAAATGTCAGAAAAAGTTTTACCGTTAATCAACCCTTTCTTCCCTTCAAAATCTAGTTACTTCCTTGCTCTGTTAGCTGCCAACTGACCTCACAGAGGCAATCCGAGCCGCCGCTCCTACTTGTGAATCGCCAGTAATGGCAGAGGCGATCGCTCCACTGAGACTTCCTTGCTCAGTCGTTAAACTCAGGGCAGTAATATTTAGGAGCCAGAGCGTTAAGCGCATCAACTTCAGCATTGCCTTGAGGTTGCAGCAAGTCGATCGACATTCCCGCACTGAGCGCATTACATATCTCGCGCGCACGTTGGATAACGGCTTGGGGATTTCGCTGAACGCGAGACACGGCATCGGATGAGGATGAATTGAGCCGTTTGCTCAACGATCGTTGGTAACTATTAAGAAAGTCCTGGTCATTTGGCCCTAAAGCGATCGGGCGGCCGCTCCCACTACTTCCACAAAGCTTACCTAAATCGATCGTTCGACCATCACTCGTCTGTATATAGCAAACATAATCAACGGGTATTTGAGCGACTGAATCCCTAGATTGAGATAAATCAACGCCAAAGGCGATCGACATCATTACCAAAGAATAAAACACTCGTTTCGACTGTCTGACGTATTGCACGACTCTTCAAACTCCCACAAACCGTTAAACTTTCATAGGCTTATAGAGAACCCACACCGGATGTTGCGACAATCCGGCGTGATTCACCATATTCTGCATAGTGCGAACATAAGAGCGTTTTACAGGCAAATAAAATGCTCGCACTATAAGGCAGTAATGTTATGCTCTTCGTTGAGAATTCCAAGGACCCCAAATGGCAAACGTGATGCCTGGGGTCTGGATATTAACGAACATAGTTTGACCATCCGGCGAGAAACAGGCTCCCGCAAACTCGCTATCGTTGATAGCATTTTTTGCCAGACGATACAGTTCCCCGTTGGGAGTTACGCCCACCAAGAACTGCTCATCAGCGCCATCTTCGCAAACGATCAGATCACCATGAGGTGCCACAACAATGTTGTCAGGGCCATCGAGTTCGTCAGCCGATTGAGCCTCAACAAAAAGTTCGATCTTATCTCGATCGGGAAAATACCGCCAAACCTGACCAAATCCGTTCGGTCTGCCATTGGCATCAACAGAGCCACCGTTCGTACAACAAAAGTAAACTTCACCATGACCGTACCAGAGGCCTTCCCCACGAGCAAACTGGGCAGCACCCTTATCGAAACCTTCGACCCGTACCGTATCAGTAGCAGGGTCAGGATTGTCAATTGTCACCCATTCCACCGACATTGGTTGGCGCTTGGGAAAGTCTGCAAAAGTCTTTGCCTGAGGCATATTCTTAATTGCCAGCGCTTGCAGAGTACCCCCTTTGCTTAAATTGTTCCGTTGAGATGGGATAAAGCGATAGAAGAGGCTATCTCCTCGGTCTTCAGTCTCGTAAACAATTCCCGTTCTAGGGTCGATCGCCACTGCTTCATGGTTAAACCGTCCCATCGCAACTAAAGGTACGGGATTCACAGGAGCCTTTGCCCTAGCGGGAACTTCAAAGTTGTAGCCGTGAGATTCCGAGACATTTGTCGCATTGCCAGGTGTATTAGTCTCCAGAGTCGAGGTATTCTCCTCGCAAGTAATCCAAGAACCCCAGGGAGTCGGACCGCCCGCACAATTTCGATAGGTGCCACTAAGCGAAGCGTAGTGGTTGACGAGCTGACGATTGGGTCTAACCTGGAGTGTGGTTGTCCCCCCTTTGCAAAGAGGATCGTAAGGATTGGGACCCACAACTTCTGTTGTAGAATTCGGACTCAGTTCGTGATTGCGAACCAGAATCACCGTGTTTCCGGGACCTGGGAAAGCCGCCATGCCATCGTGACCACCGGGCACAAGGGAACCGTCGCTCATGAGCTCGCCAGTTCGTGAAAAAGCCTCATACTTAAACCTACGGGGTAAATCTAACAATCCATTTGGATCGGGTACGAGGGGCCCATACCCTCCTCCAAATACTGATTCACCATTCGCCTTTTTGGCATAAAGCGCTTGTAGAGGAGACATCATCAAACTGCCAGCAGCGCTCGCTCCTGCCAAGGTAAAAAACTTTCGTCGTGATAGTTGCATCAGTTTTTCCGGTGAATTAAACAAAGCATACTAAACCTGCATCAAGACCAAGATAAGGTTGGTTTAACTTCTTATTAAGGTGGTTTCATAGCTGTTCAAAGTCAATCCCAGCGGCTAGTAATTGCGCGGCCAACCTGGCTGTTCGTTGCTCTGTCTGTTCAGCCCGGTGACGTTTTTGTTGAGTAGGGAATTGTAGGGTAGACAGCACCTTAATCAGCTTTCTATCAAGACGTTTTTATAAAATAAAATGTATGTCTATTCACTGTAAAACTTTAGATGATTCACTAATATTTATGATGCTTTAGTGGGTTTATTCATTTTTTACTGTCGCAAGTTCCTACAATTTATTTAACAGCTTATATTTTTTCAACATCTACCTGGATAATAGCCGTTTCAAATTCTATGCCCACAACTCGGCTGACTTCGAGGATTTCTACAAAACTGGCACATTGAGATAGCAGTTGGCAATTGGATGAAGTACACTCCAAACGAGGAGCTTCTTCTTTTTGGCATTCTGAGCCTGTACGTCATGCTAATGAGAACCGCTATAAAGTCCTAATTTTCGTTGGCAAGCAGTGCCTGGGAATAGGGATTTTGACGCTTAGCCTCGCGTTGAGAAAATTATTGAAATTAGTAAAATTTTAACATCCGTTTGATTTTTCGCAACTGTCTTTCATATTTCCAGAAAGCCAGCCAGATGCGATTGGTAACAGCCTCTGCAGGTTTTAGGACAAGTGTCAAGCGATTTTCTTTCACCCAAGCTGCACACAAGTAGTCGGGAAGAACGCTAAAGCCAAATCCCGATTCAACGGCTTGTCTAATTGCTCTTAAATCGGGAATAATTAGTTTGGGTTGAACGTCGATTATTCGGCCAAACACCACGCGCCAAAAGCGGGGGGAGAGGCAATTATTCACTGTAAGCAACCCAAGGTTGAGTTAACAGCCATTGAGACAGTGGGTTTAAATCTGCTTGACTGATTCCTTCAGAAATCGGAACATCGCATTTGGCGGCCCGACTAGCCAGAAATTATCCTCGAATAGCAATTCATATTCGATATCAGATAAGGTAATTTTTTGAGTAGCA
This sequence comes from Microcoleus sp. OTE_8_concoct_300, assembly GCF_031383065.1. Taxonomy (NCBI): domain Bacteria; kingdom Bacillati; phylum Cyanobacteriota; class Cyanophyceae; order Oscillatoriales; family Microcoleaceae; genus Microcoleus; species Microcoleus sp. OTE_8_concoct_300. Next base: position 9,119 of record NZ_JANMZH010000939.1, read on the forward strand.
ATTACAATGTCTAGCTTTCCGGCTTTGAGTTGTTGGATTAACTCTGCTGTTAACCCAAATTGTACAGTGTAAAAAGTGCGATCGTCCTGTGGTAATTGACCCAGAAGTCGATCGGTAAAAAATTCTTGGGGCGTACCGATTCTGAGGGTTTGTGGAGTTTCGGGGGTTGAGTTTTTGTGCCGAATTGATTCGAGTTTCTCATCGCACCGGCAATTTGAGTATAAAGTCTTTGTCCCGCTTCCGTGGGAACCATCCGCCTCGGAGTCCTTGGAAACAAGGGATTTCCCAAAGCTGACTCTCTTGCTGCGACGTGTTGGCTAACCGCCGGTGGCGTGAGGTGGAGAACTTGGGCGGCCCCCGATACGGTTCCCACGCGGTAAACCTCGATCAAGCTGCGATACCATTCAAAGTTAATCATAAATAGATTTATAGCAGCTCTAAAATTTTATAATTTGTATTTTAGATAAATTCGACCTATGATCGGAACACCAGGCACAACCATACCTGATAGTAAGAGGAATAGACGATGACTAGCCAAAAAGTTCTGATTGTTTTAACCAGCCACGATACACTGGGCGACTCTGGTAAAGAAACGGGTTTTTATCTCCCAGAGGTGACGCATCCATTGGACGCATTTACTCAGGCAGGATTAACGGTAGATTTTGTCAGCCCCAAGGGCGGTAAAGCTCCAATGGTTGGGGTTGATTTAGAAGACCCGCTAAATCAGGCTTTTTTAGAGGATTTGCAACAGGTGGCGCGAGTGGAAAATACTCTCAATCCTGCACAAATTGACCCTGCAGAATATGGCGCTATTTTCTACGCTGGGGGACACGGTACAATGTGGGATTTTGCGGATAACCAGAAACTTGCTGCGATTGCTGCTGCTATTTACGAAGCAGGTGGCATTGTCGGTGCTGTCTGTCACGGGCCGGCGGCGTTAGTTAATCTTAAGTTGTCGGATGGTGAGTACATGATTGCAAATAAGAGTGTGGCTGCTTTTACTAATGAAGAGGAAGCCGTTGTGGGACTGACTGAAATAGTGCCGTTTTTGCTGGAGTCGAAATTAATTGAACGCGGCGCTAATTTTACGAAAGTTCCTAATTTTCAGGCTCATGTTGTCGTCAGCGAGAGGCTCGTCACAGGCCAAAACCCCGCTTCTGCAGCGGGTGTCGGTCACAAAATGGTAGAATTGATCAAAAATAAGTAGATCCTCAAAAAATATCACACCGAGAAACCCGGTTTCTTAAACAACACCTTCGCGCCTAAGTCAAAATGCTCTAAGAAAGTAAGTTGGCTTGAGGCAGTCGTACCCAACTCCATCAATTTTCAATTTTCAATTTTCAATTTGAGATTTTTGCTCTAATTTAAAATCTCAAATTGCCAATGTAAAATCTGTTGTTGGTTTCGCTTCATAAGGGCCCAACCTACTGTGAAAATGGCGAAGGTATTATTAAAAAAACCTGGTTTCGAGATCCGTAATTACTACCTGTTTTTTTTGTTCGGTTAACCGTACTCTAATAGCCACTTTGATCCGAGAACATTACGGCTAAGTTTTCGTCTGTGATGTCAATGAAGTCGCGCTTGCTGTACGAAAATAAATTACTTATTTATGGGTATCAGTGAATTTAATTCATTCCCAGTACGCAAAAATTACGTATAATTGGAGAGTGCTGGTTTAGGGAGGAATCAAGATATTGAGAACCCTATAAAACATCAGAATAAGTTGGGAAATTGTGCTGATTATTACCCTAGCAAAATGAATAAGCTATTAGGGCATAATGTTGTGAAAAATGGAACAGGGTATGGAACTAAATTTACAGAAATTTTATAGAGCCTGCAATCCCAGCTACACCCTGGCAGTAGCAAATCAAGAAGACAGACAATACTATATCGATTTCTCATCAGTGCGGGGCGGCACAATCGTAGAACAATTGGAGCGCACCATCAGCCGTCTGTCCCCCGATGCACCTACCTGTCAACTATTCACCGGTCACATCGGCTCTGGTAAATCAACAGAATTGCTCCGGCTGCAAGCTCAATTGCAGCAACAAGGATTTCATGTTGTTTATTTTGAGTCGAGTAAAGACTTAGACATGGCAGATGTAGATATCACTGACATTTTGTTGAGCGTTGCTCGTCAGGTGAGCGAAAGCATCGAGAAAATGAAAATCAAGCTGCAACCGACGGGTTTTAAAGCTTTGCTCAAAGGGGTTGCTGATGTTTTTCAAACTCAAATAGACTTGAGCGCTGAAGCTAATGTCCCTGGTTTGGGGGAAATAAATGCCAGCACGGAGGGAGAATTTTCTCTGGCGCTGGGAATTGGCAAAATTACTGCTAAGGCGAAAGATGCTCCGAATTTGCGATCGGAGTTGAGGCAATATTTGGAGCCGCGAACTAACGTAATTTTAGATGCACTGAATAAGGAGTTGCTGGAGCCGGCTAATCAAGAACTCAAACGCCAAGGGAAACAAGGACTTGTAGTAATTATCGACAATCTCGATCGCATACACCTGTGCGCAAAACCGACGGGGCGGCTGCAGCCGGAATACCTGTTTGTCGATCGCGGCGAACAGTTGGCAAGACTAAATTGCCATGTCGTGTATACAATTCCCTTGGTGCTGATTTTCTCTAACGATTTGGGCCAGTTGACCAATCGATTTGGGGTAGATCCGAAGGTTTTGCCGATGGTGCCGGTGCAGTTGAGCGACGGTTCTGAGTGCTCTGAGGGTGTGGAATTGCTGCAGCAGATGGTTCTGGCGCGGGCTTTTCCGACGGTGAACCTGAAGCAGCGCTATGCTTTGGTTGGCCAAGTTTTCGACTCTGCGGAAACTCTCGATCGCCTGTGTCGAGTCAGCGGCGGTCATGTCCGCAATTTGCTGCAACTGCTGTATAGCTGTCTGCAGAAACAAGACCCTCCTCTGTCGCGGGAAACTTTGGAAAATGTGATCGTCCAGCGCCGCCACCAGCTTACTTTGGCGATCGAACCCGATGAATGGCAATTGCTGCGCCAAGTATCCGCTACCAAAACTGTGAGTGGGGAAACTAAATACCAAATCTTGCTGCGCAGTCTCTGGGTGTTTGAATACCGTTACGGCGAGGATTACTGGTTTGATGTCAATCCGATTTTGGCTGACGCCAAAGAGTTTCGGGAAACAGTTGAGAGTTGACGGTTGAGAGTTGACAGTTGACGGTTGACGGTTGAGAGTTGACAGTTGATGGTTGAAATCGCTCTTGGGTCAAACGAAGTTCACTTCTAGCGGACTAAAGAATAAGGGCGTTATTGTAGCAGGATGTGCTATGAAAACTAACAAAAGTCAACAGTCAACAGTCAACAGTCAACTGTCAACAGCATTGCCCGATCGACAGTCAACCGTTAACAGTCAACCGTCAACAGTCAACTAACAAAAATGATTAAAGGCACTACTAAACTGTTGGGAGTAATTGGTCATCCCGTCGAACATTCTCTGTCACCGGCGATGCACAATGCTGCTATTGCCCACTTGGGAGTCGATTTTGTTTACCTGCCGTTTCCGGTAAAACCAGGGGATTTAAAAGCTGCTCTTGCAGGATTTGCGGCGATCGGCGTTCGGGGATTTAGCATCACGATTCCCCACAAACAAGCCATCTTACCGCTGCTGTCGTCTGTTTCCCCGATCGCCCGATCGATCGGCGCAGTCAATACCGTATACCTGACTGACAAAGGTTGGTGTGGCACAAATACTGACGTTGAAGGCTTTCTCGCGCCGCTGCAAACCCCCCCAACCCCCCCTTACCAAGGGGGGGCTAAAGACGCGACCTCTGGCTTAGAAACGGGCAATACGGCTGTTGAATCCTGTCCCCCCCCTTACCAAGGGGGGGCTAGGGGGGGTTCCGATTGGAGTCAGAAAGTAGCAGTAATTTTGGGGAATGGCGGGGCGGCGAGAGCTGTTGTGGCTGGATGCGCTCAATTGGGATGTGCAGAGATTCACGTTGTCGGCCGCAGCGAACAAAATTTAGGGGAATTTCAGCAGAGTTGGGTCAATTCTCCGATGCCCGTGCAGAATTTGCAGGTCCATACTTGGGATAATTTGTCAATGTTAATCTCGCAGGCAGATTTGCTGGTGAACACGACGCCTGTGGGGATGTATCCGCAGGGGGAAAAGTCGCCGGTTGTGCAGGGTGCGATCGATCGAATTTCAGCAGGTGCGATCGTCTACGATTTAATTTACAACCCGAATCCTACCCAGTTTCTCAAAGATGCGCAGCTTCGGGGAGCGCGAGCTATTGACGGACTCCCCATGCTAGTTCAACAAGGAGCAGCCGCCTTAAAAATTTGGCTGGATAGAGAATCCGTCCCAGTGGATGTGATGCGCCAAGCGTTGCTGCAGCATTTAGGTTTAGACTAATGCCATTTCTGGAAAAAGTAGCTGTAGTTTTCAGAATTCCTATAAGTAGGAATTTGAGGTCCTATTCGCGCTAAGCTGAGAATTAAAATATACTTGCGCTGCCATTTATGAAATTTCGAGCTATCAGCCTTTTTTTTGCTACTTGCCTGATCGGAATTTTTAGTTTGGTATTCACTCCACCTGCTTGGGCTCTGACGCCGATTAAACTTTCCGACCTTTCTTATCGCGAATGTCCGGCAGAAATGGGAGAAGGAACAGTCACCAGCGGCAGTTCTATGGAAGCTAACTGCTTTTTGATTACTGGGAAAGCTGAAAATAGCACTGGCAAACCAGTTGTCAATGCCGATATTTTCGGCCGCATTTATGATGCGGACGACAATCCGGTGATGCAAAACCGGACTCGCTTGGGTTCTATCGAAGAAGTTCCTCCCGGAGTTAGCGATTTTCAGCTCAGAATTTCGGTTGCCGCCAATCAACGAACACCTTTGAAGCTCAAGCAATTTAAAGCTACAGGTTTTACTGGCGTGGTTCGCCGCTAACGAAACTATTTGAGATTTTAGATTGCTGATTTGAGATTTTGGGTTGGCTGCCCGTGAAACCTCGATGCAGTTTTAGATTTGAGATTTGAGATTTGAAATTGTTGAGTGGCTGGCAATTTCTCATTTCTAATTTATGAGTAACTCCCCAGCTTTTCAACCGGGGAGTTCATCTCAAAATGTCAAATCTAAAATTTAGTTGCCGGCAGCTAGGTCGGCAAAACAATTTAGGCTAGATGCTTAAAAACTTAAGCTTTTCCAACTACAATGATGTTTGCAAGCTGGTCAAAAGACTGATCAATAATTGCGAGCCGTACTGAAGTACAAAAAATGCAATCAGCGGCGAAAAGTCAATCCCTCCTAAGGGGGGGATAATCGATCGGAATAGATTGAGGTAAGGGTCTGTTAACTGACTCAAAATCGAAAACGGGGGGTCATACCAATTGATGTTAGGGAACCAGCTTAACAGCACCCGAATAATCATCAGGGCTACATAGATTTGCAGAAATGTGGACAGCGTGGTTGCCAAAAGGCCTATTGAAGAACTCATAAATTTTGCTTGTAGTTTGAGTAAAGTTTACAGACACTTTAACTTTGAGTTTAGCATAGCTGGGGGAGTGAGAGAGGAGGGAGAGGGTCCGATGGGGAGACCAGGAGCGTTTTTGTTGTTCCTTGTTCCTTCTGTCTCCCCCTTTTAGCTGGAAAGATGAAGAGAGAAATGTGCGACAGTGAACCGATCGCCCGCATGGATCTGCCAGACTAATCTAAAATTTTAAATGGATTCAGGAGTCTTGGGCGATCGAACCCGAGCCGCCCGGCGCCGGCGCGTTGCCGTTTACGTCGCCGAGTTGCAGCCGCACGTCATCTATTGCCTGATTTAGCTGAGCAATTTTATCTTCTAAACTCAGCCTTGCTACTTCCATGCTGTCGGCCTCGATTTGAGTGGCTTTCCTCTGGCGGATCTTTCTTGTCTTTGCTTCTGAAGGTTCACTCAGCAAAGCTTCAGCAGCGCGCCGCGACAGTACCGTGCCCAAAACTGCACCCACCAAGCCGCCAACGGCAGCTCCGGCAATAAATCCCCCTGTAAAACCCTCTCGATTGCTCATGGCTCAACTCAACTGCGCGATATTTCTTTGATTTGTTTATTTTGACACTATTGACTGGAGAAACCGACAGACGATCGTGCGATTTTAGATTTTAGACTTTTGATTAAAAAATTGAGATGGTGATCGGGAAAATGACCCGGAGGGACAAAAGCCCAAAGGCGCATCAAGTCGGTTAGTTGTCAGTTGACATCCTCACCGCCCTTCAAGGGCGGTGATTCCAGAAATCACTTTCTGGGCTTTCTCTTTCCGCGACTCGACTTACATTGAGGAGTTTCCTGACCAATGCAGAGGTCGATATCTCCAGAGACGTTTAACGTTCCCGTGTGCCCCACGGTACGGAGTCCTAGTTCAAGTATGTTGATAGCTGCATTCCAGTCTCTATCCTGCACATGCCCACAATGAGGACATCTATGAGTGCGTTGACTCAACGACTTCTTGACAACTTCCCTACAGTTAGAGCAGTTGGCGCTGGTGTAGTGAGGTGGAACAGCTACTGTCACCACACCGAACACCTTGCCGAAATACTCCAACCAACTGCGGAAGTTAGACCATGCTGCATCAGAAATAGACTTGGAAAGCTTGCTGTTTTTTACCATATTCCGCACCATCAAGTCCTCGTAGGCAACCAAGTCGTTAGACTGGACTACGCACCTTGCCAACTTCACGGCAAAGTCTTTACGCTGCCTACTTACCTTGAGGTGCTTCCGGCTCAAGCGATTTCTCGCTTTGGCTCTGTTCTTAGAGCCTTTCTCGGTATGAGAAAGTCTACGTTGCAGTCGCTTAAGGGATTTTTCGGACTTTCTCAAATGGCGGGGATTATCCACAGTTTGACCGTTGGAATCGGTGTAGAAGTGAGTCAATCCAACATCAAGACCAATGGTTTTACCTGTGGGTTCTCTCTTCTGGATCCGTTCAACGTCAAGACAAAACTGGACGTAGTACCCGTCGGCTCTACGAACAACTCGAACTCGCTTAATCTGCTTCAACTGGTAGAAATGCAAGTCACGGGTTCCCCACAGTTTAAAACTTCCAGCCTCAAACCCGTCGCTGAACGTGATAGCTCTCCTATCCTCAGACAGCTTCCATCCCGTTGTTTTGTACTCAACAGAACCGTGGGTTCGCAAGCGCTTGAATCGTGGGAAACCCTTCTTCCCTGGCTTGACTTTTTTGCAGTTGTCGTAGAACCGAGTGATAGCAGACCAAGCTCGTTCGGCAGAAGCTTGTCTGGCTTGGGAGTTAAGTTTTCCAGCGAACGGGAATTCTTGAGCGAGAACAGCGCAATAAGCACTCAACTCATACTTCCCGATGCCTTTGTTGTCCATCCAGTATCTGATGCAACTATTCCGAACGAATCGAGCAGTACGAATGGCTTCATCAATCCGCTCATACTGCTCCTTCGTCCCCTCAAGTTTTGCCTCAAATACCAGCATATTTACGCTAACATTACTCGCGTAACTATAACATCTTTAGAGAAAGCCGTCCTAGAAGGACGGGGCTTTAGACCCAATTTTTCGGTAAGGCGAGGATTCCGACTTCAGAGTTAAAGCGGATCATTTCCAAAGATCGATCGCCATAAAGATCTTCAATGTGTTCCAAGCAGCACTCGATCGCGAAATCGTTCAATTGGGCCGGCTCAATGCCGTACATATCCTGAAACACTTCTGAGTCTACCCGACAAAAGCGCGGTCGATCGGCATAAATTCCGCATTCTCGCGTCGAACTGTCAAAATTTATACACCAACCGTCCTCTCCGACTAAGCTCAAGTAGAGCGCTAGTTCCTCTGTGGATAAATACTCGTCTAAATCAGGGCGCTCTGTTGGGTCGAGGTAACAACAAGCACCGCACTGCTTTACGCAACGCCAAGTAGCCATAGTTTGATTTGAGATTTTAGATTTGAGATTTTAGATTCGCAGCATAATGTGGAAAATGCCCAACTTTAGGAGATTGGGGCTCTTCAAGTATATCAATTGCCGGCGCCGGAGGCCCAGAGTCCGAAGGAGCGGTGCGATTTGAGATTTTAGATTAGGGGCACTTTCAAAGGAAGGGGCATCAAGTCCCTTCCTGTGACTGGGAGGTTGCTGGTAGTTTACCGGAAATTTGGGTAAAAGCCCCTTCTTCAGTGGCCGGCTTTAATTAATCCCGCTTGATGATGGAAGCCCCTTAATATAGTCGTCGATCGACTCAGACACAGGAACTCCCTTTTCATCAGCTATTTTGGTGATCTTCTCTTTCAATTGTTTGGTTGTCCTAACATTTATTCTCTCAGTTTTCAGGGTACGTTATCCCATTTGGATGTATAATATCGTAGTATGCCACAGGTAGAGTAACCGCCGATACACATGAGACACCAAGCTCAAACGACAGGTCGGGAAATAATAATAGCTAGTGGGTGGCGAACACCACGAAAAACATAGCTAAGCTAACTAACGTAAGCTAAAACCAGAAAAGTAAATTCTTGGAATTTAAACGATCGTACCGTAGGGCATACGGAAACGTGAGAAGTGATTCTCGAACGCTTGGGGAGATAAAACCCTCTGGGACTAACTAAATTAGGCTCAATATTTGGTTCAATCGAACGGATATTTGGTTTAAGTATTGCCGCAAGGATAGATAGTTTTAAGGTGTGTCAGTGAACCAAGAATCCTCACGCCTTTAGGCCCGGGAGTGTCAAATTTTGTTGAATTTTGTAAAGTTCCTTAAAAAATAGGGACGATAGCCCGGTAAAATCAGAAGCGGATTTTCTAATTCAACAATCTAGACTTAATCACTACAGTCAGGAGGACACATGGACTTTATAACGGATCTTTTCAGTGGTATGGCTGGTGCAGACTACCAACTCATTGTTCAGGTAGCTTTACTCGCAGCAGTTGTGCTTTCGGGCCCGATCGTGATTTTTCTGCTGGCAGCTAAAGGCGGCGACCTGTAATTATAGCACGCTCCGGGGCGATCGAGAGTTGGGAGTTTTGAGTTTTAAATTATGCAAAATTCACAACGCTCGATCGCCAATTTTCTCGCTTTGCACGAGCTTTGTTATCAAATACCGAGTTATCAAATACCCAGGGCGTGTTTAGCAGTTTGAATCAAATTCTCAAAAAAAGGTAGAGATACATCGACTTCTCTAGCATCTTTGCGGGAGTTGCCTAACAAACCGATACTTTGTCCGGGTGCAACAGCCAGAACTTGCCCTTGAGAGTTGCGAATTCTCAATTCCTCGCTCGATCCGGCGGGAGACAGACTGCAAGAATAAGTGCGATCGCAGTAATCAAACTCAACTTTTCTAAAAATCGGCGGCCTGGAACTAGCAGCACCTGCAGGCAGCCGGACACCCAACAATTCTAACTCCACCGATGTCTTGCCATTAAAACTATTTTCCCGCAATCGGTAAGCAATATCAACCCGCCTAGGCAAAGGAAAATATTCCCCCCAACGCCAAGCAATCGCCTTCACACTAGCCGATACTTTTCCATCTTGAGTTGCAGTTAGTTTAACGTGACCTCCTTTACCCACAATTTTCTGTTCAGTTATGCAAACATTAGGCGTCCAAAATACAGGAGCCTTATTTTCAATCCCGCAAGGTTCCAGAGCATCAATTTGTCGGTAAAGGTCGAGATTAATCTCAGCCAAATCCGCTCGCACATCTACTGAAACCAGGGGTTTTAGGTGTTCCGGCTGCAAACATTGATTGGCAAAAATTGACAGTTGATTGCGGAATTGTTCGAGATTCTGGGCCGGCATAGAAAAACCGCCAGCCGCTTTGTGTCCGCCAAATTTAGTTAATAAATCCGCGCAAAAATTCAGCCCGTCAAATACATTAAACTCAGGAATTCCCCTCGCCGAACCCCGTACAATTTTAGCGGGCGGGCACGGGGGTTTAGCGGGCGGGCACGGGGGCACCGCCCCTACAGCCTCATCCTCAAAAGTACCAATAAAAACGGGTACGCCGTAGCGTTCCACCAACCGAGAAGCTACAATCCCGATCACCCCGTGGTGCCAACCGGGCTGCACGACAACTAAAACTCGTTCTTGCTGCAAGTCGAGCTCACTTTTCTCGCACCAAGCGATGGCTTCCTGCTCAATTTCCTGGCATAACTCCTGCCTGCGCTGATTGATTTGTTCGCACTGCATCGCGTTTTTGAGAGCCAATTCGCGATCGTCCGTCGTCAGCAACTCTATCACAATTTGAGGGTCAGCCAGCCGCCCCACAGCATTAATCCTGGGTCCGAGCCTAAAACCAATATCTTCAGGCTTTAAGGAATTCTTTGTTTTATTTTGCGAGTTAAGAATTGAGGAACTTTCCGCACTTTCCGGCTGGACTCCTGCCACCTGAATCAAAGCCTGAACACCCGCCAATTGCGAGTGAGGCAACAGCCGCAAACCCCGCTTCACCCAGCGGCGGTTAACTCCAGTCAAAGGCGCTAAATCCGCAATAGTTCCTAAAGTAAATAACTCCAGCAGCGGATTCACCAACCCACCCACTTTCTGCATATCAATTGCCAAAGTAATCGCCAAAACATAAGCAACGCCTACGCCAGCCAAACCGCGATAAGGCGAAGATTCTGCAATTAATTTTGGGTTGAGAATAGCATCAGCAGGCGGCAGTTTTGGCGGCAAATCGTGGTGGTCTGTAATAATAACTTTGACACCGAGTTCTCGCGCTCTGGCAACCGGGCCGCAGGCTGCAATTCCGTTGTCAACCGTGAGAATGAGAGCGACACCTTCCGAGTGAAATTCTTCTACAATGCGATCGTTAATCCCATAACCTTCTCGCATCCGGCTCGGAATAGCATAATCCACATTCGCGCCCAGAGCCCTGAGAGCTCGCAGCAACAAAGCCGTGCTCGTCATCCCGTCAGCATCGTAGTCGCCGCAAATCGCAATTTTTCGCCCTCCCGAAATCGCCTCCCGCAACAGTTTGACACTCGCAGCCAAATCGGGAAACTCATCCTTTGGCGCGGGCAAAACCAGAGATTCCGGTTCGATAAACCCTTGGACTTCTTTAACAGAATCGATGCCCCGGTTAATCAGTACCTGTGCCAGCAAGGGCGACAAACCGATTTCAGCGGCAAACTGTTCGGCTTGCTGTGGTTGAGGCGAATAAATTTGCCACCGTTGGTTTGGCAATCGGTGAAAATGCGGGGGCACAGATGTCGGTCGCTCTTGCACGGAAGCTGAGGTTTAAAGATACATGATTAATCTTACCGAATTAAGTGCCTCAGTCAATCAATTGTAGATTTTAGATTTTAGGTTTTAGATTGAGCGTAAAGATGAGTTTTTTGGGTGAAATCCAAAGGTTGTTTGTAGGAAAGCTTTTTTCGGAAGCTCTCACCGCACCCAAATAGGGATACAAGCCCCCGACAGCAGTCGTGGAAACCAAAAAATTTTAGACCAAAGTTCAAACGCCCCAGATTTATGTGTGGAGTCAATCTAAAATCTCGAATCTCAAATAGACTGGTGGGAGCCGAAGAACTAAGTGTAGCAGGCATTGGCGCTGCCCGCCCTAGGGCGCAGACTACTAATTTAATGAGGAGACTTGCATGAGTGCCGATCGACCGCCTTGGTTTAAAAGTGCATTACAGGTTCGGGTGTCTGTGATTCCGTCAATTTTGCCCCGCGTTTTGCTGTGCGGTGGCTTTGGAGTTTTTATTTCCCTGCTGCACTTTTTTAAGTTGCCGGTTTCCTTGCCCACTTTGTCGAGTATTGTACCGAGTATTGTCCTGGGTTTACTGTTAGTTTTTCGGACAAATACAGCCTACGACAGATTTTGGGAAGGTCGAAAAGCTTGGGGTACTTTAATCAACAACGTCCGCAATTTGGCGCGCCAAATCTGGGTAGCAATTGAGGAAAAAGACCCGCAGGATATCCAACTCAAAAAGTCAGCCCTGCGCCTGTTACCTGCCTTTGCAGTGGCGATGAAACTGCACTTGCGACAAGAAGCAGTAAATCCAGAATTGGAGCCGTTAATGTCCCCAGCGCAGTACCAAAAGCTCAAATCAATGAACAATCCGCCGCTAGAAATTGCCTTTTGGATTGAGGATTACTTGCACGAGCAGTACGAGCGCAATTGCCTCGATGTCTATCAGTTAACTGGTATGAAGGAGTTGATCAACTCTATGATTGATGTATTAGGCGGCTGCGAGCGGATTTTGAAGACGCCTATCCCTTTGGCTTACGCGATTCACCTGAAACAATTATTGTTGCTTTACTGTTTGGCATTGCCCTTTCAAATGGTGAAGGATTTGGCTTGGGGAACCGGCCCAGTTGTAGCTTTAATTAGTTTTACTTTGTTCGGCATCGAAGAAATCGGCATTGAAATAGAAAATCCTTTCCAGCACGATACGAATGATTTGCCTTTGGACAGCATTTGTGCTACCATGGAGCGCAATATCGGCGATTTAATTTCTTTATCTCCTAGCATTCACGAGCGCGTGAAAGATAAGTAGAGTCATTCAATTTTCGATTTTCGATTTTAGATTTTCGATTGGTATCGAAAATCTAAACGTACAAAGTCCGACCATTTTAGATTTTAGATTTTAGATTTTAGATTGGGATCGAAAATCTAAAATGGTATAACCTACTGGTTAATTTTTAACAATAAACCGCATTAACCCAGCCAATACTAACAATACAGGCGTCAGCCAATCTCCCCACCGCACGTACAAAGTCCGAGTTTGTCGCCGATAAATAGTAGCATCTCGGACTTCATAGGTATTAATTCCAGACTTCCAAACCGTCTCGCCGCGAGGATTTACAAAAGCAGAGTAACCCGTATTTGTTGCGATAACTGCCCATCTATCCGTCTCAATTGCCCGCATCACATCTAAAGCGTGATGTTGAGCCAGCATGGGCGGTTTGTAATGGGCATTGTTGGAAGCTGTGAGCATAAATTCGCCTCCATTCGCCGCCTGATATCGGAAGTTTTCCGCAAACGCGGAATCGTAACAAATTCCGACAATGGCGCGGCCAAACGGCGTATCAAACAATTGTTGAGAATTGCCGGGTACTAAATGAGCATCTAAGGGAGAAAGCCGATTAATAATCCCACCTAAAATTTCGTAAAAAGGGATATATTCGCCTAAAGGCACTAGCTTTAGTTTATCGTAGCGGCCGATAATTTCTCCAGTGCGATCGATCGCCAATAAGCTGTTAGTGATACTATTCTCTTGCTGTCCGAATCCTCCCACCCAAGCCACAACGCCGCGTTCGAGAATAGCTTGGTAAAAAGAAAGAGTAGAACGTTGATACTCGTTTGTCCAGATAAAAGGCAAAGCTGTCTCTGGAATTAACACCGCATCGACTTTTCTGTCTGCTAACTGTTTGTATCCAGTTGTGTAACCTTCCAAAGCGCGCCCCCAGCCCCCTGAATCAAACTTAATCTCGTTAGGAATGTTGCCTTGAATAATGCCAATTTTTAAAGCGGTTGCAGCTTCTTGATTCAAAGGGCGGTTGTATAAGCTCCATCCTGCAATATGCAAAACTAAACACAAACTCGCAGGCAAAATATAAGGAATCAAATTCTTGCTTCTGGCTTCTTCTTTCTGATTTCTTCCTTTGAGCCAAGCTTCGGCGATTAAGCCATTTACTGCTACAATAGCGGCTGTTACTGCGCTGGGACCGGAGAGTTGACCGAGGTGCAATATTGCTAAATTGTGCGGGCTTTGCGTATATGATAGAGATGTCCACCACAGCGAACCTGTACTCCAAATACTTTCTAAGGCGCACCACAAAGCTGTGCCAATTAAAACGCGAATCACAGGCAAGATGCCTGTGCCACTAATTTTTTGGAAAATCACAGGCAAGATGCCTGTGCCACTAATTTTTTGGAAAATCACAGGCAAGATGCCTGTGCCACTAATTTTTTGGAAAATCACAGGCAAGATGCCTGTGCCACTAATTTTTTGG
>NZ_JANMZH010000892.1:0-14395 GCF_031383065.1 Microcoleus sp. OTE_8_concoct_300
GATCGAGCTAGCCTCGATCAATGCCCGCTTGCAGGTCGAAATTGAGGAACGCCAGCAAGCTGAAAAAATTATCCGTCAAGAGCGGGACTTTAACTTAAAGATTATCGAAAATTCTCCGATTTTTTTTGTGGCGATCGACTCTGAGGGTAAAATCCTGCGGGTGAATGACTCTATGCTGCAAGCTGTCGGCTATACTGCTGCAGAAGTTACGGGGAAAGATTACTTAGCTACATTTGTACCCCCAAGCGATCGAGCCGGATTGCATTCAATTTTTGAGCGCGTCACAGCGAGTGAGCAAACGGTTAACGAACATCCCATTCTCACAAAGTGCGATTCCCTACGGGATAGCTGCGCTTCACGAGCATTTCTCACAATCATCACCACTAACGCCACATTAATGTCCGATAGCTTGCAATCGCAACTGCGCTATTTCCCAGAAAAAACCCTGATTATTGGAGACGAAGTTCACAACTTAGGTGCGCCCCGTTTAGGACAAAGTTTGCCGCGCAATATTGGACTGCGGCTTGCCCTTTCCGCCACCCCAGAAAGGCATTTTGACGAACAGGGAACCGAAGCTATTTTAGATTATTTCGGCCCTGTTTTGCAGCCGGAACTCACCTTAGCCGATGCCATCCGCAAAAAAGCATTAGTACATTATTTATACTATCCGATTTTAGTAGAATTGACCGAAGCCGAAACGCGCAAATATTCCCGCTTAACTCAAAAGATTGGCTGGGCGCTTTGGGGCGATGAAAAAGTAGAAGAAAACGATGCTTTAACGAGTTTATTAATGCAGCGGGCTCGGTTAATTGGAGCGGCGGCTAATAAATTAGTAGCTTTGCGAGAATTAATGATTCACCGTCTCGACACAAGCCATACTTTATTTTACTGCGGCGACGGTGCGATCGAAGGAGGTGCGCGCCGAAATAACAACCGCCAACTAACAGAAACCGCGAAGTTATTGGGTTCAGAATTAGGCTACCGAGTTAACACTTATACTGCGGCAACTCCTTTAGCAGAAAGAGAACGATTGCGCCGACAATTTGAGAGTGGAGAATTGCAAGGTTTAGTCGCGATTCGCTGTTTGGATGAAGGCGTTGATATTCCAGCAATTCGCCATGCTGTAATTTTAGCAAGCAGCAGCAATCCGCGCCAGTTTATTCAGCGCCGGGGACGGATTTTGCGGCCACATCCGGGGAAGGAAAGGGCAACTTTATTTGACATGATAGTTTTGCCTCCTGATTTGGGCAGAGAAACCTTAGAAGTGGAGCGCAATTTGCTGCGAAAAGAGTTGAAGCGGTTCTTGGAATTTGCCGATTTAGCCGACAATGCTGGGGAAGCTAGAGTGAAATTGCTGCAACTTCAGAAGCGTTACGGGCTATTAGACATTTGACATTTATTAAGGTTCGGTTTATGTTTTAGAATAGAGAATTATTTGATAGCAGTTTGAGTTGCTAGTTTAGTTCGCGATCGCACGCAGAGTTCAGAAACCTAGTTTCTTTGTAGATTTCTCGTGATATCGTTTCCGGTTGCATCGGAATGATTTAACCACAGAGGGCGCAGAGAACGCAGAGGGAGAGAATACAGAGATGAATAATTCCGATGCTACCGGATTTGATATGACTCTTCGCAAAACTCGTAGAAACCGGGTTTCTCGCCCATGAGCCTAGGCCCTGTAGATTTTAATATGTGAAAAAAAAATGACTGAAAATATGACGGAAAATCTGATTATGGCATTTAGATATGAAGATAGCGCGATCGCAGCCGTACAGACAAGCATTTTAGCAGAAAAGCGTTCTGCTTATCAAACTCATCAGGAATTCAGCGACGTACAGCAACCAATTACTAGCGCGCCACCGGAAGTACGTCAAATTATCGAGCGGGTATTGGAAATTGAAAAAGATAAGTTGTACATGAGAGCTCCCCGCCACATTAACGATGACATTTTAAAAATCATTAAGCAAGCAATTGTATGAAGTTAATCTCAATTACTCTGTGCAACTTTCGTCAATTTTACGGCAAAACTCCCGAAATTAAACTCGCTTCGGGCGTAGAAAATATTACAGTAATTCACGGTAATAACGGCGCTGGAAAAACGGCTTTGATGAATGCCTTTACGTGGGTACTTTACGGAAAATTTAGCGCAGCTTTTGCGGCGGAAGAACAATTAGTAAACAAGCGCGCTCTGGCTGAGGCGGAAATGGGAAAAGCCGTAGGTTGTTGGGCGGAAATTGTGTTTGAACACGACAGCACGCGCTACCAAGCAAAACGCATCTGTCGTGCTTATAAAAGTGAAAATACTGTAGAACATGGCAAGAATGAATTGTTTCTGAATATAGCAAAAGATAACGGTCTCTGGCTGAAGCCGGATCAGCATCCCGATGATATTATCGGGCGGATTTTGCCGGAAAGTTTACATAAATATTTCTTTTTTGACGGGGAGCGAATCGAGCAAATTGTCCGGCACGACAAGAAAGCAGAAATTGCTGAAGCTACTAAGGAGTTGCTGGGGGTGGAAGTGTTGAATCGCTCTCTCCGGCATTTAGGAGAAGCGAAAAAATCTCTGGAGACAGATTTAAATATAATTGGGAATGCTGAAACGAAGAAATTTTTAAAAGACAAGAAAAAAATTGAGCAAGAAGCTGAGCAACTTTCAAGCAGACAAGTAGAAATCGAAGGGGAATTGGCGAACCAAGGGGAGTTAAAAAAAGCAGTTAATGGTAATTTGCTGGAACTCAGCGGTGCTGGCGATTTGCAAAAATTGCGAGACGAATTGCAAAAGCAGCGAGATTTATTGAGGCAACAATTTGTTCTGGCTTCAGATGCTATCAAACGAGCAATTTCTGGGCGCGGTTACGCGGTATTTCTGTCAGATGCGGCGGCTGAATTTGAAGTAATAGTAGGAGGTTTGCGGGAAGGCGGCTCGTTGCTTTCGGGGATTCAGCGACCGTTTTTGGCAGAGTTATTAGCGCAGCAGCGGTGTATCTGCGGTGCGGAATTAGTGGAGGGTTCTGAATCTCGCCAACAGGTTAGCGGTTGGATGGATAAGGCGGGTGTTGGCGATGTGGAAGAAACAACTATTCGGATTAGCGATCGGGTAAATGAAATTGAGAGACAAGTGG
Source organism: Microcoleus sp. OTE_8_concoct_300 (assembly GCF_031383065.1). Lineage (NCBI taxonomy): Bacteria > Bacillati > Cyanobacteriota > Cyanophyceae > Oscillatoriales > Microcoleaceae > Microcoleus > Microcoleus sp. OTE_8_concoct_300. Next base: position 3,123 of record NZ_JANMZH010000892.1, read on the forward strand.
CTGATTTTTGGGAGGAAATTGATCGACACCAAGGCAATATCAGCCGCGACAGAACCGAACTTTCTCGGGTGGAAAATCAGTTAGACGATATTCATAGCAAGCTGCGAAATTTTCCTGACGAGGATGTCAGCCGCTTGCAAAAGCGCTTGGATGAAATTGAGGCAAAAATTGGCGATTTGCACAGGGAAACAGGCTCTAATCAGCAGCAGATTGAGAGTTTGAATGCGTCGATCGCGAATCTGGACAAGCAAATCGACAAGCAGCAACTGAACGAGGAAAGGCAAGTATTAGCCCAGCGCCGGATTGCTGCGACTCAGGATGCGATCGATCGCCTAACTGAAGTGCGATCGCGCTTAGAAAAACAGTTTTCTTCTCAGTTGGAAAAACGGGTGCAAGATATTTTTAGTCAAATTTCTTTTACTCCTTACATCCCCAAGTTGAGCGATAAATACGAACTGACGCTAGTAGAAAATACGTCGGGACAAGAATCTTTGGTTGCCGCTTCTACAGGAGAAAATCAAATTCTCAGTTTATCGTTTATCGGCGGGATTATTGAGGGCGTGCGGGAGTGGAGTCAAAAAAATACTTTGATGGGTCCGGATAGCAGTACGTTTCCAATTGTAATGGATTCTCCCTTTGGCAGTTTGGACGAGATTTATCGCAAGCAAATCGCGAATAAGCTGCCGAAGTTGGCGAATCAATTGGTAGTTTTGGTAACTAAAACTCAGTGGCGCGGAGAAGTTGCTCAAGAGATGGAAAGTTCCATTGGCCGGGAATACGTGCTGGTGTACAATTCTCCGAAGGCTGATTGTGAAGAAGATGCGATCGAACTGGGCGGGACGCGCTATCCTTTAGTTAGGCGCAGTCCGAATGAATTTGAATATACAGAAATTGTAGAGGTGGATTATGGCTTCTAATTCGGCAATTACGCAGGTTTTGGAAACGGATATTTGGGTGAAGGCGACGTGGGAAGAGTTTCTAAATTTTGCTGAGGATTCAGCATGGGAAAAGGGCAAGTTTTATTACTATCAAGAACACATGAGGATAGAAATGTCACCAGTAGGGCCATTGCACGCGCGTCATAATTCAATCATCCCGTATGTAGTTATTCTGTTTGCTACATTGAAAAATATCCGAGTAGTTCAATTTGCTAATGCCAGTTTTAGGAAAGCAGGTATTCGCGAGTTTCAACCTGATTTAGCTTACTACATCGGTTCAGATTTGAGAGTTCCTCCTAATGACAGCAATTCACCTGTTGATTTGGATGAATACGATCCGCCTAATTTGGTAATAGAAATTGGGGCATCTTCTTTTAACGATGATTTAGGCAGTAAGCGGTTGCTTTACGAAAATGCAGGAATTAGTGAATATTGGGTTGAACGTGCAAACACGCGGGAGGTTTTTGCCTTTGCGATTAATGGCGGAGGTAGCGGGAGAATTCAAGAGTCGCGGGTTTTACCGGGGCTGGAAATCCGGTTAGTTGAGGAAGCTTTGAATCGGAGTCAAACAGAAGATGATGGGGAAATTAATCGCTGGTTGATTCAAATTTTTAGTCAAGGCTGAAAGGAGTTTGACGTGAAAAAAGAGTATCATAAGTTGGTGCGCGATCGCATTCCTGAAATTATTCGCAAAAGCGGGAATGAATGCGAGTTTGTAATTTTGTCGGAGGCAGAATACCGTCAAGCTTTGCTGCAGAAATTGATTGAAGAAGCGGGGGAAGTGGCCCAGGCCCACGAGGAAGATTTGGTGGCGGAATTGGCGGATTTGTATGAGGTGATAGATGCGGTGATAGCGAGTTTTGGCATTTCGGGCGATCGACTTTTGGCAGAACAAATCAAGCGGCGGGAAGCCAGAGGAGGTTTTGCACAAAAAATTATGTTGTTGCGGACATTCTGAAAATTATCTGCGTTAATCTGTGTTGATCTGCCTCTAATCTGCGGTTACTCTATCAATCCAATTACTCAGTTAAAAATTACATATTAATCCCAATGGCTGCTAACAAAATTAGAATTGCTAAAGATAAAGCGGAGTTAGTCAAATCATTAACTTTATCGGATAACAACACTGGCCCTTTCCAGACTTACGCCGATGTCATCGCTTTCGCCGCATCCTTGGGAAAGCAGCGGAAAAAACGATCGCCTTTGGGGGAAATTTCTAAACGAGAACCCGGTGCGATAGATGTTGATATTTTTGTATCGAGGGGCTACGATATGGCGATTAAATTAATTGCGATCGCCGAAACCAAAAATCCTCAAATTCTCTCCCATCTCGACGAACAATTGGAAGCCAAACGCTTGCAAATTTTTGAAGAATATGCTAATGGTGGACTGGAAATTTTGCGAGAAGAGTTGCGGGGTGCGGCGGATTATACCGATCACCTTTTGTTAGTTTTGATTTCTGAAAGAGACAATCAAGATCGGTCAAATGAAGAATTCGATTTAAGCAAGTTCTTATTCTAATAGATTTTCAATGAAGTATATACTACCAGAGATAATAAATAACGGGCTTAAGGAATCTGCAAAATTTTTCGCTTACAGCTACTCAGGATTCATTATCTGCTATTTCATTCTCAAAGTAATGTTTTGGGATAGACTGTGGATTATTGCCTTAATTACCACTTTTCTTCCCTTAATTTTATTCCCAACTTTCCTGCTTCCCATCATCGGCTTGTCAATTATCAAAAAAAGATGGTTCACTATTATTTCTGCGATCGCCTGCATTTTCTTAATAAGTTGGCTGCACTTTAAATACTTTTCTCCCGCAGCAATAAACATCACAAATTCGCAGCCCAGCATCAAAATTTTATCGCATAACGTCAGTTGGTCTACAACTCAGTCACCTACTTTAATTAAGCTGATTCAGAAGCAACAACCAGATATTATATTTTTACAAGAAATCGTTCAGAAACATACCAAAAGAACTTTCACCTCGTTAAAAGCAGACTACCCCTATCAAATTGGCACTCCCCCTGTAGGAATTCTCAGTAAATATCCGATTGTATCGAGCCAAATACTGCACTTAGCCGGTCATCGAGAAACGCAGCAACGGGCAATTATTAAATTTAACGAACAAGAAGTAGTGATTTATAATATGCAAGCTACCGGGCCCTGGTTTAAGAGAGATAAAATCTTGCGTTTTCTCAAAATTCCCGTTTACAAATATAGCAGACGCTCACCTGAAATTCAAGACTTAGTGCAGCGAGTTGAGCGAGAAACTCTGCCAGTAATTGTCGCAGGCGATTTTAATATGACTGACGAAACTCAAGACTATTATAGGGTGCAGAAAGTCATGCAAGATTCTTTCCGAAAGTCGGGATTAGGGTTTGGTTTTACCTGGCCTCACGGTTGGGAACTTAAGTTATTGGTAAAAAGGTCGAATTGGAGATTAAATTATCCGGTTTGCCGGATAGATTATATTTGGTATTCAAAGCATTGGGGTGCTAAATCGAGTTCGGTTTTGGAGGCAACTGAGTCCGATCATTTGCCTATAGCAGCAGAATTAATTTTGTTAAAATGAAAGGTATAAGCAACAGCATCAACCAAACTTGAGATCGATCGCCCGCTCTCGGAAAACTCCACTAATCAGGGTAATAGCCACAGTACATAATGGTATAATTTAAATCTACCCGTGCAGAATTTGGTAACGAGTATTATAGACCCCTACTCGCAGAAGACCCCCTACGCAGTCAAACAAAGGGCGGGTATCCTGGGATGTTGAGATGAAGAAGTTGAGTAGGTGGCGATCGCTGGCGCCACCCGCAATCGCTCATTTCCTACCGAAGTGTAGCTATTGATACAAGTAAAATATGGGCTCAAATCTATCTTAAATGCAAAAAGAGGACTCCCGCTATACCGAAGGTTAGCGGTGAGATGAATTTTTGCCAACCAATAAAACCGACCGAAGGGAGTCTTCTTACACGAGTTGAAAGCTTATGTAGATTAGATTATCATAAAGGTAGCATTAACAGAGGTCGAACAAATGCTAACCTTAACTTACGAGTACAAGCTGATCCCCCACGATCGGCAAATTAAGGTAATTGAACACACCTTGAATATTTGCCGTTCTGTCTGGAATTATGCTTTACGAGAACGTAAGGACTGGTTAAAGTCTCGCAAATCTCCTGTGAATGCTTGCTCTATAGAACAGGAATATATTATTCCTCCCGATCTACCTTACCCCAATTACCACAATCAAGCTAAAGCACTAACAGAAGCCAAGAAGACTAACGAAATTCTCAAATCAGTTAATGCTCAAGTTCTACAGCAAGTCTTAAGGACTTTAGATCGAGCCTTTGCTGATATGCAATCTAAGAATTTAGGGTTTCCACGCTTCAAAAATAAATACAGGATGCGCTCTTATGTGTATCCTCAAATGATTAAGGATTGTCTCAAAGCAAATCAAATTAAGTTACCACAATTAGGATGGGTAAAGTTTAGACGATCTAGAAAAATACCAGACGGATTTGAAATCAAACAAGCCAGAATTGTTAGAAAAGCATCAGGTTATTTTATGATGCTTTCACTGCAATTAGATGTTAAAATCCCTGATGTCCCGTTTCAGGGACATCCTTTAGGTATTGACTTAGGCTTGGATAAATTCTTAGCTACTTCAGATGGTGAACTTGTGGAAAGACCGCGATTCTTAAACCATCTACACCGTAAGCTTAAATTGCTACAACGCAGACTAAGGAATAAGCAAAAAGGGTCTAATAATCGTCACAAGTTAAACCAAAAAATAGCTAGATTACATCAACGTATTTCTGATACTCGCAAAGACTGGCATTTTAAGTTAGCACATCATCTCTGTGACCAAGCACAATCAATATTTATTGAAGATATTGATTTTAGGTCATGGGGTAGAGGAATGCTGTCTAAGCACTGCCTAGATGCAGCTTTTGGACAATTTGTTACCATCCTTAAATGGGTAGGATGGAAACGAGATGTTTATGTTGCTGAAGTTGATAAAAACTTTACTTCTCAGATTTGCCCAAATTGTGGCTCACATACAGGCAAAAAAACTCTTGATGTTAGAAAACATAATTGTCCTGAATGTGGATACAAAACCCATCGCGATGTGGCAGCAGCACAAGTAATCAGAAATAGAGGAATAGAAAAAGCGCTAGGGCATAGCGTATTAGAAAATGCCTGTGGAGATGGTCTGACGGGGGCGGTAACGCCTAGTCAAGAATCTGTGAAGCAGGAAATCTTAAATGTGAGTTTAAGAATCCCCCGTCACAGTGTAGCTTGACGGTGGGAGTGTCAAAGTACATCGCAAACAGTTAGTAAGGACTTGCAGGAAACATTGCAAGCAGTAGAAGCTGGGAGGATGTCAGACTACATTGAATTGAGAGGGTCAGAAATAAGCAGACAGTCAAGGCGCTATGCTGTGACCCTTGACAAAGAATCGCTCGACCGCTACTGAGTGGGTGTCAAGAAGCTAAATGAAACTGAAAAACCAGCCTTAACTCAGACTCGCACAGACATCAGCAATAAATAAAAAGAACCGATGACCAATTATTTTATAGCAAGGTTACTATAAAGCTTAAACCTATCGTGCAAGATTGGGCGATCGCTTCTTTGGAGGACAAAACACGATCGCCAGAACCAAACAGGAGGCTCAATGACATTGAGCCGATCGACTTTGCCAGGAGGCGACGGCCCGCCAACGGGGACTGGATGACAAAGTAGTCTTCGTTGGAAAATAGAGAAGTTTCACGCCCGCAATACCATTCACCAATCTTGAGGAAATTCCTATGACATTTGCGGATCAGAATCTAACCAAGAAGCGCCCAGATAGTTTAAAAGACTTTTCTTTACCCCGACGTGAGAGTTACTTTCCATCCTCTGCCGATTGGAGAAATGAAGTCCTCTATTTTCTCTTACCCGACCGCTTTAGCGATGGTCAGGAGGACAAACGCCCTCTACTTAATCGGCAGCAACTCAATCAGGCCCGACCTAATCTGCCGAATGGACAGTCTTGGCAATTTGACAAGTGGGCAGAATCCGGAGGCGATCGCTGGCAGGGTGGGACGCTCAAAGGATTAGAGTCAAAGCTGGATTATCTCAACCAACTAGGCGTGACAACGATCTGGGTAGGGCCAATCTTTCAGCAGCGGGGTCACTTGGATAGCTATCACGGTTACGGCATTCAAGATTTTCTAGAGGTCGATCCTCGCTTTGGGACTCGCCAAGATTTGGTCAGTCTGGTCAATAAAGCGCACTCCAAGGGGCTACGCATTATCCTTGATATCATTTTTAACCATTCAGGATCTAACTGGTTTTATGCTCCTGGTACCCCTGGGGGAGAATGGGAACCACCCTATACACCTGGTTGGTATCAGTTTGGCTCGTGGGTAGGCGATCGCGGACAACCCATTGCGGGGCAACCTCAAACCGAGGCGGAAGGAGTCTGGCCGATCGAACTCCAGGAACCAGATTGCTATACTCGTGCCGGAAAGGGCGATTTAGGGCGGGGGGATCTCGACGATCCCAATGCCGAATTCCGGCGTTCGGATTTCATTACGCTGCGTGATTTCCAGTTGGACTATCCCCATCTCTTAGATTACTTAGCCCGGTGTTATAAATACTGGATCGCCCTGACAGACTGCGATGGCTTTCGGATTGATACCCTCAAGCACGTTACCTACGAGCAAGCCCGAAATTTCTGCGGGGCGATTAAGGAGTTTGCGGCCAATCTGGGTAAGAGTGACTTCTTTTTGGTAGGAGAAATAGCAGGCGGAGACTACAACCAAGACCGTTATCTGGATGTGGTGGGGCAGAATCTAAACGCGGCTCTCGATATCGGCGAGATGCGGGTAAATCTTAACCAAGTGGCCAAAGGGTTCATGGCTGCAAGAGCCTACTTTAACGGGTTCGATCCAATGAACGCGGTAATGGGTTCACATCGGAATGTCGGGCGGCGCCATGTTTCAATTTTGGACGATCACGATCATGTATTTGGTGAAAAAATCCGCTTTTCCAGTGAAGCCGCATCGGATCATCAGGTGATTGCCGGAGTGGGATTGCAACTGTTCACGTTGGGGATTCCTTGCATTTACGCGGGAACCGAGCAGGCATTGGCGGGGCCAGAACCGTCTGAACGCAAGTGGTTGCCCGACTGGAAGGGATCCGATCGCTATTTGCGGGAAGCAATGTTTGGCCCCTCGCATCCCCGGCAATCTGGAGTAGCAGGACTACAAGCCTTGGATGAAAACTTACCCGGCTTTGGGCCGTTTGGGACAGCGGGTGCTCACTGTTTCGATCCGAATCACCCTGTCTATGTTCGGATTGCGGCAATGGCGACACTCCGCAAAAAGTTCCCTGTGCTGCGCTTGGGACGGCAGTATTTGCGACCAACCGCGATTCCTTTCTTGAACTTGCCCTTTGGCGATCACGGACTGAGTGGAGAAATTATTGGTTGGTCACGGGTTTTAGACGATGAAGAAGCGGTTTGTGTGCTAAACAGTCATGGAACGGATAATCGAGGAGCGAGAGTGCTCGTGGATGCCAATCTCAACCCGATCGGGAGTTCAATGACGGTAATTCTGAATACGGCCCAAGTAGGGAATCCGGGTTACACGGGTTCTCATCAGGTGGGTTCAACGGTGTCAGTGCAGCGACAAGATGGGACTGCCTATGTCGAAATTCAAGCGCTTCCAGCATCGGAATTTTTGATTTTGACGAATCATCCCTAAAGTCAAGCTGAGGCGCCGTGCGATCGAGTCAGTGCAGTTTCTACTCCACTGACTCGATTAACTTTGCAACCTAGAGTGCGATCGCAAATCTAGAGTACGAGAAAAACAATAAATTGCCGCAGCTATGTGCAGTCGATCGCCGATCGTGAAAAAACATTTGCCTGCATCGTGGCACGGGCGTCCCGCCTGTAGTTCCGAAGCGGTGACAAAATCATATCGTTTCCGGTTGCATCGGAATGATTTAACCGCAGAGGGCGCAGAGAACGCAGAGGGAGAGAATACAGAGAGGAATAATTCCGATGCTACCGGATTTGATATCAACTCAGCACTGGCGGCAATCCTACCTCTTGCGGCTGCACAAACCTGCCATTAAAACTAATAGCTTTATCCTCAAAAGTCCTGGCTTCCGCTACCGCTTGTCGCAAATGAGCTCGCTCCATATCGTCCTGAATTCCCCCCACCAAATATACAATTAACTTCGTCGCTAAATCCTTTCCAGAAACTAGCATTCGCTTTTTGTTCGGATCGTACAAAATCCCGTACCACGCAGACTCAGGATTGTCCATGTGGCTAAATCCTTCATCCACATCGAATCTGCGGAGTTTGTCGAAAATAGATTTCAGGGAAAGTTTCTTCCTAAATACTAGAATTCCCAAAGCATTAGCTAAAGCAACTTGACCGACTGGACGGAACAACATATTTCCCTCGCCCCCTGGCTTTTCAAAACTAAATCGGCGCAATTCAGTCGTTTCTTCGCCGCTTTCAATTCTTTGATAGCTGGGTAAAGTTGCTAAATGATCGAACAATTTTTTAAACTCCTCAATTCCCTCTTTTAGTTCTTCATCTTCGGGACGCATGGGAATTAAACCTTTTCGTTCCGGCTTCCAATGAGGAAATTTGTATTCTAAATACCGTTCGGACATATCTTGCAGCGCTTGCAATGTGGTTAAGACAGTTGATTTTGCTGCGACTGTCGCGCTGTCCCAATTGACGCGGGGATTTCTGTCTTCTTGTTCTTTTAATAAGGGATGGGTGACGGCAATTTTTCGGGCCGCGATCGCAAATCCGTTATCCTCGTTCAACAATGCTAGCTGACCCTGACTCAGCGTTACCGCCATTAGGTTAACGTGCACAAAGATCGATCGCACGCGCCGTTGTGCTTGCTGTCGCGTTTCCCCCGCTACCGCGGCCGGGATAAACTCAATTCCGATTTTTTCGTGAGCTAATTTATACACTGTTTCGGGGTCGATTTGATACTCTTCTGCTAAATCTTCCAGAGTAATTGCAGCGCCTACAGGTTTTTTATTTTTGTTGTATCTTTGCAGGATTCCGGTTTTAATTAAACTCATTAAACCTTGAACTCCCATCAGCCGATGCTGGCCGTCTAAGGCAAAAATTGAGACTTTTTGAGAGACATCCAAAAGCCCTAAGTTCTCATTTTTGTCAAAGGATGTAAATTCAGCAGCCGATTTGGTTGCTACGCCATTCTTATCCCATTCCTCCGCTAGAGGATTGTCTACCCACGGGGGACTGACTACTACTAAAACGGCGGGGAATTTGTGCGATTTTCGGGCTGCTAAATATTGAGTTAGGGCGGCTTGGCGCGACCAATCTAAGGGACGCTGGATAATTTCGTCAATGGTTTCGTCGTCGCGGACGATGTTGTTGGTTTGGAGGTCGAATTTTTGGCGGAAAAGCGGCATTTGCGAGGCGAAACGGACGCGAGAGTCTAACCATTCTAGGGTGACTGAACCGATGTATGCTTCGCTGTTTCCCATCTGGGTTTTTTGTACGAAAATGCGATCGTCCTTTCCTAAATAATTATCTAATAAAAGTGCGATTTCCTGTCTGTCGCTATTTTCTTTTTCTAAAATTTTTATAGCGAGGTCATCCGCTGGGTGGGTATTCATCGGCGGTTTTTAGATAATTAGGCTATTTTTTCAAAAAATATCATATATTAAACTTTATGTCAACACTTGTTTTTAAAAAAGCATTGTGAAATACTTAACTTATGCCCTAATAGCCCACTCTATAACCATAAAACTTGCAAATAGTCAATAGTTATTAATGCTTAATTTCCATGCCCCATGCCCCATGCCCCATGCCCCATGCCCCATGCCCCATGCCCCATGCCCCATTCCCAATGCCCCATTCTAAAATATGTCTACTCCTTCTTTTGAATACATTTTGCCGGTGATCCGGGGAATTCAAGCGGGCCGCGAATATTACGTGTCGATGTGTCCGGTGCGTTTTTTACCGAAATTGTTTCCCTTTGAATCTGAAGATTTGCCGCCGTCTATGCGGGCGAAACGCGCGCTTAACAAAGCTAGGATTCCCGAAATTGCTGATTATTTTGTTAAGAATCCTACAAATTATACTTGTGGGGCAATTGCTGCTTCGATTGATGCGGATATTACTTTTGAAGCAGTGGGAAATGAGGCCGAAGAACGGAAAATCGGTCGCTTGCGAGTGCCGATGGATGCTAAGTTTACTATTAATGACGGACAGCATCGCCGCGCGGCTTTTGAGATGGCTTTGAGGGAAAATCCGCAGTTGGGGTATGAGACGGTGGCGCTGATTTTGTTTCTCGATGTTGGGTTGGAAAAATCGCAGCAGATGTTTGCTGATTTGAACGGTTTTCAAGTTCCTTTGGAGGCGTCGCTAAGTCTACTTTACAACCACCGGGACGATCGCGCTTTTGTGGTGAAGGCTGTTGTTAAGCAGGTTGAGGTTTTCCGGTGTTTGACTGAGATGGAGAGGGGGAGTTTGAACGGGCGATCGCACAAGTTGTTTGCGCTGAGTGCGATCGATCGTGCTATTATGGCTTTGCTGTCTAATATTCACCGCAGCGAACAGGCAAAACCCTCTGGTTGTCGCACCAAAAAAGAACAGAAAGAGGAAGAACTCGCTCAAAGAATACAACTGGCGGTTAGTTATTGGAATGCTGTTAGCAATTTTATTCCAGATTGGCAATTAGTTCTGCACAAGCAAGTTGCGGCGGGGGAAATGCGCCGGGATTGCGTACACTGTCACAGTGTTGTGCTTGAGAGTTTGGGGGAAGTTGGGGCGGCTTTGCGATGGGTTTTTCCTGAGAGTTGGGAGGAACGTTTGAGCCTTTTGCAGCAGGTTGATTGGTCGATTTCTAATCCTGATTGGGAGGAAGGGATTTTGTTGAAAGGGGGGATTTCGCGATCGAGGGCGAGTGTTAGTTGGATGACTGATTATTTGAAGATGAAGTTGGGTTTGGAAACCGCAGATACAGCACAGGCGGGACGCCCGTGCCACCTGCGTTTGTAATTGCAGCGCCAAAATGCCGCCAAAAACTAGGCTAATTAAAATAGCGTCTGAATGGTTCTGCAAGAATGCCCAATATTTGGTCTAGCTGAGTAATAAAATATTCAGTCAAATCAATTTTTAACAACTGATTTTCTAGAATTAGGAATTTCCAGTTTGTACCAGTTGAAACTGCTCCATAAATTGCGGATTGTTCTTGCCCTTTGCGGGCATTAAATATTTGAGCTGCTGCCATCTGAGCCGCACACTGTCCCAATCCTATTCTAATATCGTTGTCTTTTGCTTC
>NZ_JANMZH010000016.1:0-10546 GCF_031383065.1 Microcoleus sp. OTE_8_concoct_300
TTTGTCATGTTTTTTGGCTTAAATCATTGGTAAAAGCTATGTTTCGCCATCACAAGATTGACAAAACTTATATTGCCGAGGCCAGCTCAAATTCACTCATCTTTCTAAATGCTGTTTTCTGACTTTTTCAGCAAGCCCTACATAATTAGGTTGCGCGCCAGTTCTCAAACTAAAAGATGTCATAATTTTTCTGGCTTTGGGCTTCCGCTGCCGAATCCCGAATGCCTTCAAATCACTCCTTACTCGCTAAAAGAACAAATGACTTTCCGGCTGAATATTAATCTCCATCGGCACAGCTTGCGGGTCAGCCGAAAGAGCAAACATAATCGCATTTGCAGCAGTTTCGGTACTCAGCATTTTTGATCGGTCTACCTTCAAACTCACATTATCCCAAAACGGAGAATCCACCCCGCCAAAATAGAATAGCGTAAACTTAATGCCGAAGCGTCGCAGCTCATCTGCCATGCACTTGCTGAAACCAACTACCCCAAACTTTGAAGCGCAATAAGCCGTTCCCATCGCCATCGAATGCTTACCCAAAATCCCGATGACATTGCAAATGTGGCCGGATTTGCGCTCTTTCATCACATTCGCCGCTGCTTGAGACGTGTAAAAACTGCCTTTTAAGTTCAAGTCAAGCATTGCATCTAAATCAGCCGGTTCTAACTTGTTCCACTGCTTGAGAATTCCGGCACCGGCGGCGTTTACGAGGGCATCAATTTGTCCGAAATGCCCCGCAGCTTTGTGCATCAGCGTCTCAACTTGCGGCAAATCCGTGATATCTGTGGGTACGCACAGTACCTCTGTTGCTGAAAGTTCGCTAGCTAAAGCGTCTAATTTACTGCTGTCTCTGGCGGCGAGCACTAGCCTCGCACCCGCATCAGCGAGTTTGCGGGCCACTGCTGAACCGATGCCGCCAGTCGCACCCACTACAACCACAACTTTGTCGTGCATATCCCTTTACATTTCTTTACGTCCAGATTATATGATAACTCAAGTTGCTAGTAATGGCGATGCTTATATATTTTAATTTTTAATTAATTGAGGGAAACTTGCCAGCCTTTTTCTACTTTTTTTAGCTGGAGAGAAGCGCAGGATTGCAAAAATTTTGTAAATTTTCTACCGAGATTAAAATCTTTAATTATTTGGGTAATTTGTTTGCCGTATTGTCTGTGAAATTCGCTGCCTACATTGGAGAGAAATACAGAATTTTCCGGAGAGTTGTCGGTTAAGTCGCCAACGATTTTGACAAGAGCTCTTTCCAAGTCTTCCAGAGAATTAATATCTGTCAAGCTGGCAGGTGCTGCCTGGTGGTGATTCAGATTTTCTTGGCTAAGTATTGGGGGTGGGGGCGACAGTTTGACTTCAAAAAGAGTGACATAAGTTTGAGAAGTTGCTGAGGGTTTGTGGATGACAAAATCGGTGGGATATTTGAGAAAGATATCCCTGGTTTTAGTGCCGAGAAAATGATGGGCAACAACTTGATTGAGGACTAAACCGTAATTCTCTCTAAATAAAGCTGAAATTGTAGAGAGTTTTATCCACTGAGCTGAGGTGCGCTGTTGCTCATTTTTGATTAATTCTTTTAGCTGAATAACTAATTGTTCTAGGGGTGTAATTTCCGGTATGGTTACGAGGGAATGGGTTTCAACTTGTCCAGTTTGGCTGTTTAAAACTATGATTTTATCTATTTGTTTGCGGACTTGAAATACGGTTAATCCGTGGGCTTGCAGTGTGTTGCTGAGGTGAGTGAGGGCTCGATCGGACGAACAGACAAAAATCTCTTTGGCTGTGGGATAATGTACGAAAATCGAGGCGCCGACTGTAGCCATTTTTAAGTCGGCGCTGTCTTTGCCGGGGGGGACGTGAATTAGTTGATAGCCGCGCTGGTGAAATTCGGCATCTTTCTTGCCCATGCTGCGCCAGTTGGCAAAGGCAACTTTGATTTGGATGGGATAGTGGCAAATTCCCTCTAGGAATTTTTCTGTTTCGATGGTGAGTTGCAAGTTTTCGACATCTAGCAGCAAGATAGCAATGCCGAGAGGAAGCGGGGCTGGTCGATTGGCTGTTGGAGTTGGAGGTTCTGAGGAAACTGAGTTTTGTGATTTAGCTGGTGCTGTTTGAGATGGGGCTAGCTGCTGAATTTTGGCCCATAATTTGCTGAATTGAGGTGAATTAACGAATTCTGGAACCAGGAGAATTTGTAGGTATTTTTTCGCTATCAGCAGCAGGGAATCTGTATCGCTGGCTACTCTGAAACTTTTTGTCAATTTTCCAATCAAAACTGACTGAAAAGTAGGTTTGCCCCAGGGGGTGTTCCTGTATTTTTCAGCTATCCATTCGGGATGCTGTTCCTGAATGGTAATTAGTGTTTGAGCGATATAGCGACTGATGGCGCTGAATGCGGGAGATTCTTGAGTCGCCAGCAAGGAAGTTCGATCGGGCATGGCCCTCTACAATGCGGGATGCTGTTTCAATTTATCACAATTCTAGTTTCTCGCCGGGAGTCGGACGATCGCCCGCCAAATTAAACCGGCGGCAATTAATGCCAATCCTGTCAGCCAAATTTGCCTCTGGACCCAGAAAGCCAGAAACAGACAATTCCCCAAACCCAACCAAGCCAACCACTGTGGATAAAGCCTTTCGGCGGGGGAAAGTTGCAGGGCGGCGAGGTTGGTGATAGCGTAGTATATCAAAACACTAAAAGCACTGAAGGACCAAGTGGTTTTGACATCGCCGAGGAGGATTAAAAGTGCGATCGTAACTTCGACAACCACCACAGCCACGTAGGGAGTTGTCCCCTCTGGATTCAGCCGCGCCAAGACTCTTGGCATATCCCGACGCCGCCCCATCGCCAGCCAGACGCGCGACAGCCCTAAAATTAAGTTCAGCAAGACTCCCAACATAGCGGTAATTGCACCGACGGCTAGCAGTTGAGAAACTCCTGGAATTGGGAAACTGCGGGCGATGACTTCCAGGGGTGCAGTCGTGGCACCTGTTTTTAAAGACAATTTATCGGCTACCCCCGCGCCCGCGACAACTATTGCTACCGCCACGTAAAGCAGCATTGTCAGCCCCAAAGTTAAAATTATGGCTTTGGGAATGGTTTCCCTCGGTTCCCGCACTTCCTCGCTCATTGTGGTGATGCGGGCGTAACCGCTATAAGCGACAAACATCAGGGCGGTGGCCTGCAGGATGGAGCCGATCGAGTTATCATTCTGTAGCGCGGGCATAGACCACCTTACCTCTGGCAAACCGACAGCAACAAACACCGCTAAGGATAGGAGTGTAACTGAGACTGTGACTGTATTGGCAATATTTGATCGCCTAATTCCCGTCAATACAATTAAAGTGAGGGTGGCGAGGGCGACTAAAGCTGTTAGGATTAGGTAAGTGCGATCGGCTACACCAACTGCATTTAAAAAATACCCCGCAAAACCTAAAGCAGCAGTAGCCGCAGAAGCCGTTTTCGCCAACAAAAACATCCAGCCGGCAGTGAAACCCAGCCAAGGATTGAGATATTTGTAGCCATATTCATAAGTACCGCCGCTAACAGGATGATTTGCCGCTAATTGAGCGCTGTTAAGGCCATTGCAAACAGCGACTAAAGCCGCAATACATACAGCCAAAATCACCCCCGGCCCAGCAACTTCCGCCGCAATGCCGATACTCACAAATACTCCCGTACCGACAATCGAGCCGAGGCCCATGAGAGTTGCGCCGAAAACACCTAATTCTCGCTTTAACAGAGAGGGAGACATAATTACACTAGGGTTAGTTTCATACAAATATGTGGCTGGAGACACCATCATACTTATTTTTCAGGACTTTCCTGCGGGGTTCGGAAACCGGGTTTTTTTCTGGATAGCTCGTTACCAAACTTAATATTTAGTAATTACCGTTTAGGAAATAATAGAAGATGTCCGAGATATAACGGTGGTTACAACTATCATAATTTGTCAGGAACCTCAGCTATCAAGGCGTGAGGGTTGGAAGAGAAATCTTAAAAGCCGTCCTGACGGGCCAAGCGTCTTAACTGACTACGTTTGTTGAGTCACGACACTCCTTGAATGCGTAGCTAGTTTTGGGCTCTGTCATTTGCAGTTAAACAGTTTTAAGGTCACTGAAACAGTGCTGCAAGTCGAAAAAGCTCATTAAACATTGGCGAAGTACAGACGACCTGCCAGGTCGTCTCTTCTACCCCGAAAGGGAGGCTAAGCTGTCGCGCATTTAAATTGTATATTCTCCGCGGGCGGGACACCCCACAAGACTTTGATTTTTTTTTGACATACAGTTTAAATGCAGAACAGTTTATGAGTGAGCAAAATACTATGCGTACAGGATTGGGAGATTTGAAACGGTAACTGTCTCGTTGAAAGTGCAACACAAAGGTACACCGAACCAACCAATCCCAAGGCGATAGTAAATTCAAAAAACAATGCAAAGCCGTCCGAGAAGGACGGGGTTTATACCCATTTTTCTGATGAGTATTCCGATTCAGGTTTCACCTGCGACGAACGATCTGATCCTATCAAAAGACCAGACGCTCGCTGAAGTGGTGAAAGTAACTATCCCAAAATCTGGGGTAGTCCCCAAAGTGGATGCCTATTTTCTGGCAGACACGACCGGTAGCATGAATACAGCGATCGCCGCCGTTAAGAGTGGCATCGTCGATGCCATGACCAGAATCCAGGCCCAAGGGTCAGATGTCTGGTTCGGGGTTGGCGACTACAAAGACTTTCCGGCCCCCGTTGCCCAGGAACATCCCTATGCCTTCGCGCACCAATGCAGCCTGAGTGCGAATATCACCGAAGTCAAAGCCGCGATCGATTCCTGGGACACCTCCCCCGGTCAGGACACTCCAGAAGCTCAATTCTATGGACTCGATCAAGTTGCCGAACCACCAGGGGGCAAGATCGGTTGGCGTGCAGATTCCAAGCGGATCATCGTTTGGTTTGGTGATGCCGCCGGTCACGACTCAGTATGCAAGGGAATTTCCAACCTTTCCTACGACATTACTGAGGCATCGGTCACCGCTAAGCTAGTCGCCGAGAAGATCAAGGTGCTGGCACTTAGCATGAACACCAACTATCGTGCCCCCGCGGGACTCGACGACGAACCCAGAAACTCCTCCAGCGCGTTTAGATCTAAATGCGGAGAGCCAGGTGGCACACCTGGACAAGGGACAAGAATCGCCAAAGCGACGGGTTGCAAGCTGGTCCAAGGTGTGAGTGTCAATACGATTATCGATACGATCGTGACTGAATTGACGGCACAGATCGCAGTAATCGGGAACGTCAGTCTGGTAGCCAGTGGTGCAACCGCACCTTTTGTACAAGCGATCGCACCTACCGTCGGTTATGGTCCCCTGAGCAGAGATCGAGACCATGAAATTAGCTTTGACGTTTCCTGGCTTGGAACCGTAGCAGCAACCTACGAGGATCAGGTCTTCAACGGCTCCCTCGATGTCGTTGCCGATGGAGAAGTCGTTGGCGGCAAGACAGTCAAAATTACAGTACCACTCGATGAGGAAATTATAATGCCACGCCCAGATGATGTTTCCGGTACCTGGATGTTGATTCACCAAGTGTCGGGTGCTTATTTAATAGCTGATAATTATGCCCCCGTTGTCAACAATCTAGTCCATCTCTGGTACCAAAATCCTCCTGTTATTACGCCAGGGAACAAAGGACACCTGTGGGTTCTGATCAAGCAAACCGATGGAACTTACCTCATCCAGACCTCTGAGAAACAATTGGGTGGCCCAGCGCAGTTGTATCTCCAAGCGCCGACCAACCCGGTGGCTGACGGCTACCCAAGGTTGCAACTGCGCAACAACAGTAGTAGTTTGCAGTCCTGGGTACTTGTTCCAGTCAGCAGCGATCCCGACACTTACGCCATCCAAGCAAAAGATTTTCCTGACTATGCCCTAGGGACTATTAACTATCTTTCTTATAACGCGGCGGAGACGTTCGTGACCATCAACCGCACCTGGGGAAAACCAACTTTCCATCACTATTGGCGACTGACCAAGCCTCCCGCTTGATGCCCAGTGAAAAAAGATAGAGCAGATTGCAAGTGAAATAGAGTACCAGCAATTCATGGCATCAACGAATACTGATTTGCCAACTGATGTTACTGTCATAAACCTGCAATCTGCTCTATAGAACCCATTTGATAAGCTGTTCTGCATTTAAACTGTATGTCAAAAAAAATCAAAGTCTTGTGGGGTGGGCGTCCCGCCCGCCCTGAATATACAATTTAAATGCGCGACAGCTTATCTATTGCCATTGCCACAAGTCTTATACCAGATACATTTCAGCTTTTTTGTTGCCTTCGTAGTAAGGACTTTAGTCCTCTTCGTTCGTAGTAAGGACTTTAGTCCTTATTGACTAAAAGCCAACTGAGAGAGGACTAAAGTCCTGACTGCGAACTATGTTAACCGAAACGACCTTGAATGTAATCTCTCGTGCTCGAATTGCCCGCAGAAGTAAAAATCTTACTTGTCGGCCCAAATTCAACCAGGCGGCCGATACGACTTTCATCAGTATTAAAAAATGCCGTGTAATCAGAAACACGAGCAGCCTGCTGCATATTGTGCGTCACAATCACAACAGTTAACTGCTGCCGCAGAGTCTGAAATAACTCCTCAATCTTCATCGTTGAAATCGGATCTAGAGCAGAACAAGGTTCATCCATCAGCAAAATTTTTGGCTTCACCGCCAAAGCGCGAGCAATACAAAGTCGCTGCTGCTGTCCCCCCGAAATCCCCTGAGCCGATTTCTTCAAATCGTCTTTGACTTCATTCCAAAGCGCCGCACTTTTGAGTGCAGATTCCACAATTTCATCTAATTCTGCTTTGCTTTTGCGACCAAAAATCCTCACCCCGTAAGCAATATTATCGTAGATGCTCAGCGGAAAAGGATTTGGTCTTTGAAACACCATCCCAATTTGGCGGCGCAAACTATTAATGTTTACTTTCTGGCTGTAAATATCCTGTCCAAAAAACTCTACTCTTCCTTTAATTTGAACCTTTCCCTCCAATTCACCAATCCGGTTGAGAGCTTTGAGAAAGGTAGATTTGCCGCAACCTGAAGGGCCAATAATCGCCGTAATTTGCGGGTGAGGGATATTCATCGATAAATTTTCTAAGACTTTGTGAGTTCCGTAATAAAAACTCAAGTCCTGAACCCGCAGTGCTGGCATTGCATTGGGGTCAATTTCCTGGGTGGGATTTTCTAGGAAATTATCTGTATAGTTTTCGGCTTTTAAGTTAGTTTTAGGTTTCATTATTTGCCTGGTTATATTGTTAATATTTGACTGATAGATGGAGTTGAGTTATTGATTTATCGATTTTGCAAGCGTTTCCGAGTTACTGTACGGGAGGCGACGCTAGCAATCAAAACCATGGCCAAAAGCACAGAGGCAGCAGTCCACGCCAATTCGTTCTGCTCTTTGTAGGGAGAGCTGGCGTAGCTATATATTAATACTGACATAGAAGGAGTCGGAGTCAGCAGTGTCTCGGGAATTTCTTTGAGTTTTGAGATGGTTTCTGCACCTATGGGGGACTGCATTATCTCGCCCAACTTATCCACTAAAGGAGGCCAAAATTGACTCGACAACGCTGTTACAATCAGCGGTGCGGTTTCGCCGGCGGCCCGGGAAGCAGCGAGTAAAATACCTGTGGTAATAGTTGGAAGTGCTGAGGGTACGATCGTGCGAAACATAGTTTGAAAGCGTCCCCCTCCCAAAGCAGCAGAAGCGAGGCGGTAAGAAGTAGGCACTAATTTTAATGCTTGTTCTGTTGTCAGAGCAACAACTGGAAGCATGATGATGCCGAGGGCAAAACCGCCTGCTAATGATGAAAATGCTTTGGTAGTAACGACAATTAGGGCGTAGGCAAAGACGCCAATTACGATCGAGGGAACGCTGCTGAGAATGACGGTGATAAAGCGAATACTATTGGTTATCACTTTGTTTTCTCTACCAAACTCAGACAAAAATATTCCCGTCAGTACGCCTATGGGAACGCTGATTAATGTAGCAATTCCTACCATTAAAGCTGTGCCGAGAATCGCATTTGCAAAGCCGTTAGGCTGGTCTTCAACTCCGACGGGTGCTGGTAGAGACACTAGCACTTCCCAGCTCAAATGTGTGAGTCCTTCCCCCAGGATTTTGTATAAAATAGCAAACAAAGGGAGCAGGGCCAGAGCTGTCAGAGCGAAAGCGATAACTGTCATTCCCCGGCTGAAAATAGTTCGGCTTAGGGATAGGGGGTTGTTGATTTCTGCATCCAGAATACTGTCTAATTTTTGGGCTTGAGTCATCGGATTTTAGATTTTAGATTTTAGATTTTAGATTTTAGAACCAGCGGATAAATCCGGCGGCGCGGCTTGTGACCAAGTTGCTTTCGATGATGTTAAATTTTAGCTCCTTTGACGCCAATTAGCTGAACTAACAAGACTGCGATCGCATTTACCAACAGAGTGATGACAAATAGAATTAGGGCTAAATACATCAAAGCGCCGATGTGCAGCGGTTCGAGAGCTTCCCGAAATTGACTTGCCAAAACAGCAGGAATTGAGTAGCTGGGAGCGAGCAGGGATGGGTTAATTTGAATCGAGTTGCCAATTACCATTGTGACTGCCATTGTTTCGCCTAAGGCGCGTCCCAATGCTAATATGGTGGCGCCGATAATCCCCGAACTAGCTGCTGGCAATAACAGCTTGAATATCGTTTCCCAGCGGGTGGCACCGAGGGACATGGAAGCACTGCGCAAATCTACTGGAACTGACATCAATACATCGCGGCTGATGGCGGCTACTGTTGGCAAAATCATAATTGATAACAGTATTCCTGCAGGCAGCATTCCAGGGCCTAAAGGTTCGCTGCTGAACAGGGGAAACCAACTGAATTTATCGAACAATGACTGCTGCAATGGCAACAAGAAGGGAATCAAAACAAAGATTCCCCACAGGCCAACTATCACGCTGGGAATAGCCGAGATTAATTCAACCAGGAATCCCAAGGGCGATCGCACCCAAACGGGTAAGAAGTTCTCGCTAGTAACTATAGCTACTGACAGCCCTAAAGGAAGTGCGATGATTATGCCGATCGCAGAACTAATTACAGTACCGTAAATAAACGGCAAAGCCCCAAACTGCAACTCGCCGATATCCCACTTAGGATTCCACAAAAAGGAGAGTCCAAAATGGCTAATAGCTGGCCAAGCATCTTTAAAAATTACCGCGCTTATCAAGAACAGCGTGCCCGCTGTCGCTAGGGCAAAACCCCATACAAATAGTGTAAATCCTGACTCCATCCATAAACCTTCACCAGAAGTATCTGTCAAGTCTACTTCTGCGTTTATTTCTGCCGGTTCCCGAGTCTGTTTTTTCGGTTTTTTTGAAAGATTGGTCATACCGGAATTCTTGCGTAAAAAGTGAAATATTTGCTTGCAAGACGAGTAATTCTAATGGGCTGGGTGCGCGCTGCACACCGGGTTTCTAGGGGTGCAGCGCGCACCTTACACAGAAAATTTAGCGCACATTAACCTGATAATTTGTGAGTTTTGAGTCATACATTTAACTGATCAACTCATAACCCCGTGCGATCGCCGGAATTAACCTCTGGCAACCACACTCTGATTAACTGTTTGAACCACCTTTTTAGCTGTAGCTGAAGGAATTGCAGTATACTCTAGCTGTTTGTTGATACCTTGACCGGTAGTCATCACCCAATTAACCATCTTTTTAATAGCATCTGCTTTCGCTGCAGGATACTGTTTGTAGATTAACAGCCAAGTCAAACCAACAATCGGATAACCGTCGTTAGGATTGCCTTCAACTAAGCGGAAATCTGCTGGGTATGTTTCCCCTGCTAAAGCTTTCTCTGCTTCTGCCAAGCTAGGATCTACAAACCTACCAGCTTTATTTTGAATAAATGCTGTCTGAAGCTTGTTTTGCCGAGCATAAGTATCTTGAACGTAGCCGATCGCACCCGCTGTATTCTTCACCAAAGCAGCTACGCCGGGGTTTCCTTGACCGCTGACAGGGCTTCCGGGCCAACTCGGCTGAGCGGAAGCTTTAATGCTGCTACCAGTTGCCTGCAAGTGGTTAGCAAAAATAAAAGTAGTACCGCTGCTGTCTGCGCGTACAGCTACTCGAATTGGAGTATTTGGCAAGCCTTTAGCTTGTCCAGAAATTCCGGCTATTTTAGGATCGTTCCAGCGGGTAATTTTGCCTTCAAAGATGCCTTTCATTGCCTCGTTATTTAGCCTCAGATTGGTCACTCCGGGCAAGTTGTAAACAACTGCAACAGCGCCGCCAGCAGTGGGAACCGCCATGACGCCACGCTTTACCTGAGCGATTTGTGCCGCCGTCATCAGCGCGTCGCTGCCTGCGAAATCAACAGTGCCTGAAATTAATGCTTTGATACCAGCACCGCTGCCAGTTCCTTCGTAGTTTACAGTAATTTGATTTGCACTTCTCATCTGAGAGAAGTAGCGATCGTAAAGGGGTTTGGGAAAAGTTGCTCCCGAACCGTT
>NZ_JANMZH010000019.1:0-33238 GCF_031383065.1 Microcoleus sp. OTE_8_concoct_300
GGACGGGCGGGACGCCCATCCCACAATAAAAATTAAAATTGTAAGTTATTTAATTCGCGATCCTTACGCAGATCCGCTACTTTTGCCAAAATAGCCCACCTTTAGCCTAGCGCCGCAGTTTTCCATTGCACCGCAGCGCTAAATATTAATGCTTATTCAGCTTCGCAGATAATTTTCGACACAGGCCTTGACATCCCCAGAAGCGCGTGTCATGATTAAGTTGAGGAATAAGCCAACATAGGTGACAACTATGGCACGGCAAGCAAAACAATCATCTCAAGTCAAAAGTTCCAGCAGCCAAGCACCCTCGAATAATCGCACCAAATTTACCCTCTACAATTTTGCCGGAAACGCAAAGGCTTTCTATCTAGTCGATCGCATTAATTTAGAAAGAAAGCCCGGCGATATCCCAGAAAAATCCGTCGCTCACAGCATCATCATCATCGACCGTTCCGGCTCAATGTATTATGACTTAGAACCGCTGAAAAAAACCCTAATCAAGCTTTTGACCTTAGACGAATACAACAATTACCAGCTAATTGTCAGCCTGATTTCCTATGCTGACAAGGGGGACGTAATTTGTCATTTCCAGCGAATTCCGATTCAAGAAGTGCTGAAGTTTGACTCTCAATACATCAAAGAAATTCAAAAAATCCACACGGCTGGCTGTACCTGCATATCGCAGTCGATGCAACTCGCTAAATCTCTGGTTAAAGCGGGAGAAATGACAGCGATCAATTTGCACACAGACGGCTATGCAAATGACCCCAGTGCCAATTCGGAAGCTGCAAAACTAGGGGAAATTTGCGAAGATCTCAAAGACATGGATGTGTTTGCCAACACGATATCCTATGCCTCTGCCGACTTCAAACTTCTCTCCAAAATCGCCAACACTTTATCGGGGAATTGCATCCGCGCTGGCGAAGTCAAAATGGTTTATGATGCTCTTTACGACAGCACAAAACTGTTAGGCAGTTCGGTTGCACCTGCGCTGGAAGAACCGTTAATTAAGGAATATGATTATCAAGTTTTTGTTTCCAAAAGCGGCAAGAAAATCAACGGTTCATCGAGCACGCTGAAAATCTGTGGGCTGAAAGCAGAGGATCGGGGACTGTTTTACAAATATCAGAAAGTCGCCAAAGATGAGTATGACAAACTAGATGTTCCCGTTGCTCAAACTGATGAGTCAGTGTTTGCTTTTGCGAAAGCTAACCTCGCTGACGGCAATTTAAATACGGCTAAGTATGCGCTGGCGAGCACCTTCGACGCTACTTTGACGGAAAAACACGCGAAAGCTTTGACAAATGCCCAAATAGCTGAGTTTACGGAAGATTTGGAACAGGCTGTTTTTGCGCCTGAGGTGTTGAAAAATCATGAAATTGGCGATCGGGTAAAAGTCAGCGATAAAATTTCCCTGCTGGAGTTAATCAAGATATTGGAGGAAAACAGCAACAGCATCATCATCAACTTGAAACACTTGCAAGAAAATTATCAGCGAAAAGGTTTGAAGCGAATTGAGGGAAAGCGAGACGAAAACGGCAACCTTGTCAAGCCTTGGCTGAAAACAGAATTCTTAGATGGTGGCGAATACGTGCAAATGGGTTCATTTGCCATCAATCAAAATACCGCTACCATCAATATGCTGATTACCCGAAAAGCTAAGCTGCTAAAAGTGGAGGATGAAACTTTAATCGCAGAAGTGGCGGGAATTCTAGTTACAGACCTCAATACTTTCAACAATTATACCATTGTCAGCGACGGCGAAGTTAATATTAAGTCGCTGCGAACCAAAATCAGCAGCAAACCAGTGTTTGATTTGCTCAACAAATGCGGTGTCCTTGAACAAGACGGTTCGCCTGTGCAAGAATTTGATTTCCGTTCAGAGTACGATATTAAGTTAGAGACTTTGCCCCTCGTGCCTTTTGACGGGCGTTACGGCAGCCTTGACGGAGTGTTTGAGGAACTCGCAGAAATCAAAATTCTCTCTAGCATTCTCTCGGCTCATTTGAAGGAGGAATCTGAGGCTTACACTGCGGAACAATTGGAAGAATTGAAACAGCATTATCTGTCAAAAAGCCTTTACATCAATTTTCCGACGACGACGGAATACACAGATTTAAAAAGTGCGATCGCCAACGGTTCAGTAGATTCGCGAGTCAGCTACAAAATCGACATCGGCAGCAAAAACATCCTTAACTTCGGCAAATTGCACTCTGCCAACAAATTTCTCGATCGCCTTTATGAAGCCTACCACAAAAACACGGGCGAAAAGCTAGCAAAACCGACATTTGACATCACCTTAGATGAGCCTGTTGTCTTCGCACACAAAACGCTGTCATCCCGAACAAAAATCACCAAAGTTGACGATGTGATGAAACTGATTTTCGATGAGTTTTTGGGATTGGAGGATAACGGAATTGTTAGCGCTACTTTAGCCAAAGTGGGTGCAGATAGTTTGCTGCGCCTTTTGCAAGCGAAATGGCAGGGAGAAGATGTCAAGCGAGAGGAGTTTGTCGCTGCTTTAGCTAATGCGAATGAGCGACTGGAAGCTTATGCTGAAAAAGTGTACAGGGAAAAAGTTTCACCGCTGGTTTTCTATATCGGTTCTACGGGACTTATCCCGGATGAAATGGAGGCAAAAGCGGCGACTGCTGAGGAAATTAATTCTAAATACGGCAACTTGCAATTTTCTAAAGATGAGCAAGAGGGGATGTTTTTTGAAGTGGGAGACTGCATTATTAGCGTGTATGCTAAGAATGAGTATTTCACGGTAGGGAAGTAGGAATTAGGGTGGGCATTATTTGCCCATCTTGGTTAAATATGGTTGATTGAAATAAACCGCAAAGGCGCAGCGGTGGCGACTAGGAAATAGGTAGATGGGACAAGTGTTAGGTTGCCAAGACGAAAAGAGCGGAATCGTTCGGGTTTGTAACTTTCCTTTGGTGTTGCTTTTGCGAAAGTTTATCCTCTGGTAGGATAGAGAACAACGGTCTATAGCAATCCTAAATCAGTTTCAATAACTGGTTAACTGGTTCCCAGGCAGAGCCTGGGAACCGATGTCCAGAGGCTCTGCCTCGGCTACGACAATGGAGGCAGAGCCTCCGGATATGCGTTACCAGGCAGAGCCTGGTAACGAGTATAATCATTTAGGATTGCTATATAAAAAATCTAGTAAGCTGCTAAGCTGTTGAGCATTTAAATAGAATGTCAACAAACAATCTAAGTCTTGTGGGGTGGGCGTCTCGCCCGCCCTGAATATGCAATTTAAATGCGTGACAGCTTACGCATCTAAATTGAATACAAAGACGGGCAGGATGCCCGTTCCACAAGAATTGTAGAAAAATTGACAGTCAAATTAGGTTACAATGATATTACGCGAATTCTCATACGGAGGGCAAGCCAATGACACAAACATTATCAATGTCTGTTCTCTATAAAAAACTCTCGGCGATCGGTTTCTCAAAACGTTTCGTTCAAGAAAAAGGTTTGCCCAGTTGGTGGAATGAAGAACTAGACAATAAACCCGTCGCCGTCCTAGAGGGTGCTGGTTATATTGCCCAACGTCTGCACCTAGACCTCAAGAGTCTTTTAGCCGAGAATCAGAAGCCTCAATTTAAGCCCTTACTCCATACCAAGTTCAAGTACCATCAACAGGATAAAGCAGACGTATTTGACGTATTTGATGTTGCCCATCAACTTGCCTCACGGGTTGCGGAAGTGGTCGCTGATACTATAAAGCTCGAATTTGTGCCCATCCCATCCGACCCTCATCAAGTTCGTTCAGAGATAGTTGCCAAACATCCTAAAGTCACTTTATACAGCTTGCTCGATTACTGTTGGGAACATGGTATCGCTGTTGTCTATTTTAAGAATTACCCTAAAAATACCCGCAAAATTAGAGGCATGATCCAATGGCAAGCCGATCATCCCGTGATTGTCTTGAGTAGTGGTAAGACACAACCCGTATGTCTAGCATTCGATCTTGCCCATGAACTGGGTCATCTCGCCCTTGGTCATATTCAAGAAGGTATTTTGATTGATGATGATATTAAGCAAGACTGTGATGATCGAGAAGAAAGAGATAGCAATCAGTTTGCAGTTAAACTGCTAGTCAACAGTTTTGACAACTCTGTCGGCCAGAAAAAATTTGACAATGCAAAAGACCTAAAGAATAAAATTATTCAACTTATTCAAGGTGACTCAACTATTGATTCATCTGCATTAGCTTTAATTTATGGCTGGTATAATAAAGATTATTTTGCATTGTCTATGGGATGTGTAAATTTAATCAATCCTGCTAAAGAAGGACACAAGACTATTAACAAATTTTTAGAGCAGCATCTAAATTGGGAGGAATTAAGTGACGATAATGCTGATTACTTAGACCAGATTTTAGGAGAATAGCTTTGTCTGTTTGTATCTATTGCATCGATAATGACATCATCAAAAAGTTTGCTACATTCCAGCTATTCGATAAGACTCTTCAATTATTTGATGCTAGTTCTGAGCAAGTTAATATCCTAGAGACGGCACAATATAAATTTGAAGGCGATTGGAAAAAATTTGAAGCAGGGAAAAGTCGAAAACCAGAAGATCCTTTGATTAATTATAAACAAGTTCTTTACCTTACTAAGACTTTACCAAAAATATCTGAATTTGATATTGACCAAGAAATTTTTATCCAATTATCCAATATTGAAAATATCGATCCAGGTGAAGCCATTCTCACGAGTCATGCTATACAAATTATCCAAAAAGATAAATCTGCTCAGATTTTTACTGGAGATAAAAGATTCATCAAAGCCTTAGCAAAAGTTAATTTACCTATCATTCAAGAATCTCTCAATCATAGATTATGGTGCTTAGAGCAGCTTGTTCTCAGAAATATTGAAGCCGATGGCTTTGAGACTATTAGGGATCTCATTGTTCCTGTTCGAGAATGTGATACAGCAATTAAGAGTGTTTTTGGTTCAGGGCTTAAATCAACACCTGAGAACTCCCTAGCTACTTTAAAAAAGTATATTGAGGAGTGTCGGCAGGAGGCAGGTAATCTACTAAATCCTTACCAGTAGATTTAAGTGTGACACTTGGCATTAGTCCTGGCTTAAAACGGAATTTCCTCATCTTCATCTTCCACAGTCTTCGCCGTCATCGGCCAACTGGTAATATACTCAATTTGCACCTCAACTTTGTTAATCGCTTCCGCTAACCGCTATTGCCGTGGCTAGGGAAGTCTTCGAGAACAAAGGACGCCCGATCGAAGGGGCCCAAGCGCCTGCGGTGGGTGCAGAGCGTTAGAATAGTCGGCGCGAAAAACAAACACTTGTCCAGGGGTGGTTTGAGAATTTTGCAAGGAGAATCATGGACGATAATCAAGAACAGAAAGATTTCAGTTCAACCGAGAGCGATTCGCAGCTCAGCGCGGACGAAGAAACACTGCTCGACCAACTCGGAATTACCGGCGCTGCTCGCCGCAAATTCTTGGGGCAAAGCATGGCAGCCCTACTCGGCACCTTCGCCTTCCACCTGCTGGCTAAAGAGGAGGCCTTTGCCACGCTCGCCGCTTCGCCCGAGGCCGTGTTCGCCCAGACCCCTGGGGTTGAAAACGCCGTTAAGGTTCTTTTGAAAATCAACGGCTCGACCCAACGCCTGGAAGTGGATTCGCGCACCGCGCTGCTCGACACCCTGCGCGAAACACTTGGATTGACCGGCACCAAAAAAGGATGCGATCAAGGACAGTGCGGCGCTTGTACGGTGATCGTTGACGGGCGCCGCGTGCTTTCTTGTCTGACACTTGCCGCTAGCTGCGAGGGGAAAGAGGTGACGACGATCGAAGGGATCGCTGACGGCGACAATCTTCATCCGATGCAGGCGGCGTTCATCAAACACGACGGCTTCCAGTGCGGCTACTGCACGCCGGGGCAGATATGTTCGGCGGTGGCGCTGCTGCAGGAAGCCAAAAACGGCGACGCGAGTCACGTCACTAACAATTTGCGGACGAGCACGCAGAATTTAAGACTCTCTGATGAAGAAATCAGAGAACGCATGAGCGGCAATATTTGCCGTTGCGGCGCGTATCCGGGAATTGTTGCGGCAATCAGAGAAGTTCAGTCCGGGCGCGAAACAGCCCAGGCCTGGCATTTTGCCAGCGATGAAGAGATTGCCGTTGCATTAAACGAGGAGGGCAAAGCCGATGCAACCGTTTAAATATTCCAGCGCCACCGATGCGGCAAGCGCCGTTGGCACGGTTTCCGCTAATCAAACGGCAAAGTTTCTCGCAGGCGGGACAAATTTGATTGATTTGATGAAAGAATACGTCGAGCGTCCCAGCGAAGTTGTTGACATCTCAGGTTTGAATCTGGCGGAAATTCGATCGACCTCGAACGGAATTTCGATCGGCGCCTTAGCCAAAAATACCGACACGGCCAACCATCCGCTCATCCGGCAAAATTACCCGCTTCTGTCAATGGCGATTTTAGCCGGCGCCTCCGCCCAGCTTCGCAATATGGCGACCAACGGGGGAAATTTAATGCAACGCACCCGTTGCCAGTATTTTTACGACATCGCTATGCCCTGCAACAAACGCGATCCCGGCAGCGGATGCGGAGCGCTTCAGGGGCTTAATCGCATTCATGCCATTTTTGGCTACAGCGACAAATGTGTGGCGACTTACCCGGGCGATATGGCTAATGCGCTTTATGCGCTGGACGCGGTAGTGAGGATTCGCGGCACGAACGGGCAAGAACGCACAATCCCCCTCGAGGATTTTCATCGCTTGCCCGGTAACACGCCCCAAAAAGATAACAATCTTCAGCATGGGGAATTGATCGTGGCGATCGAAATGCCGAAGAATAACTTCGCCAATAAGTCTTATTACTTAAAAGTTCGCGATCGCGCTTCATACGCTTTTGCACTGCTTGCCGTGGCTGCTGCTTTAGAAACAAGCGGCAACACCATCAAACAGGCACGTGTTGTTTTGGGCAGCGTCGCGCATAAGCCCTGGCGTTCAGCCGAAGCGGAAAAGGTTCTGATTGGAAAACCTGCGACGGAAACAACTTTTCAGGCTGCTGCCGAAGCGGCTTTGAAAGATGCGAAACCGCTTGAACATAACGGTTATAAAGTCGAACTCGGAAAACGCGCCATTGTTCTGGCTTTGCAGCAAGCGTTGACGAGCGGTGCGGCCTAATTATATCAATTCCGGTTGCATTGGAATGATTAAACCGCAGAGAACGCAGAGTTCGAGAACAGAGAGATGAATACAGGACGATGAAGGGCGGATTTGATATTAGGGAGGATAAACGAAATGGCAAGATACATCGGAAAAGAAATGAGCCGCGTGGACGGTGCAGCCAAAGTTACGGGCAAGGCTAAATACGCGGCGGAATTCCAGGTTCCCAATCTCGCTTACGGTTTTATCGTGCTGGGAACCGTAGCAAAGGGCACGATTAAATCGATCGACACCCGTGAGGCTGAAAGCGCAGCAGGCGTAATTCGCGTCTTCACGCACCTGAACGCACCGAAGCTTGGTCCGAAGTCTTCCACGGAGCAGTCCCCGCCCAGCGCCACCGAGGAGGAAGACAAGTCGTTTCGGGCGCTCCAGTCCGACAAAATCTTCTTCAACATGCAGCCCGTGGCACTCGTCGTCGCCGAGACATACGAGCAGGCACGTTATGCGGCACGTCTCGTTAAAGTCTCCTACAACTCACAGCAGCACATGACCGACACTGAGGCGGTGCGCTCGAGCGCGCGCGTCCCCACTAAAGGGCCGGCTCCGAAGCCGCGCGGTAATCCCGAAGAGGCGATGCGCGCAGCGGCCGTGAAGGTAGAGGCCGAGTACCGCATCCCGATCGAGCACCACAACCCCATGGAGCCGCACGCGGCGATCGCGGTCTGGCAAGGCGACAAGCTAACTGTCTTCGACAAGACGCAGGAGGTCTATGGCGTGCGCGAACATTTGGCTTCGAGCTTCGGCCTGCCCGAGGAAAACGTGAACGTCGTCTCGCCCTTCGTCGGCGGGGCGTTTGGAGCGTCGCTGCGCCCGAACTATTATCCGGCGCTGACAGCGATGGCAGCCCGCGAACTCAGGCGCCCGGTCAAGGTTGTCTATACGCGCACGCAAATGTTCACCGGCCACGGTTATCGTCCGCACACGATTCAGAAGATCGCGCTCGGTGCGGAGCGATCGGGAAAGCTCTCGGCGATGATTCATGAAGCCGTGCACAACACCTCCACCATCGAGGAGTTCTCAGACGGCACCACGGGTTTCACGCGCCAAGTCTACGCGTGCCCGAATCTCTACGCGCCGCTGAAGATTACCAACACGGACCTCCCCACCCCGACCTGGATGCGCGCACCCGGGGCCGTTAGCGGTATGTTCGCGCTCGAATGTGCGATGGACGAGCTGGCCTACGCGCTGGCGATCGACCCGCTCGAACTTCGGCTGATCAACTATGCCGAAGTAGACCCCGAGAGCGGCAAGCCATTTTCGAGCAAGGCGTTGCGGGAGTGCTACCGGTTGGGCGCGGAAAAATTCGGTTGGAAGAATCGCAAGTCCGAGCCCCGATCGATGCGTGACGGACGCCTACTCGTCGGTTGGGGAATGGCGACCGGCGTCTGGGGCGCTTTCCAGATGCCTGCTGCTGCCCTCGTCACGCTGCAGGTGGACGGCACGGCCAAAGTCGCAAGTGCGACCAGCGACATCGGACCTGGCACCTACACCGTGATGACCATGATCGCTGCCGAGTATCTGGGGCTGAAGTTGGAGCAGGTGAAATTTGAACTCGGCGACACGAAGTTCCCTCGATCACCGTCGCAGGGGGGCTCTTGGACGACGGCGAGCGTCGGCTCGGCGGTGCGCGGGGCGGCTCTGGCGATCGGCACGAAGTTGCTCGCCCTCGCGAACCAGGAAGCGAATTCTCCGCTCAAGGGGGCAGCCTCCTCCGATGTCGAGATGCTCGACGGGCAACTGCGACTAATAAGCGACCCGGATCGTTTCGTCAACATCTCCGCAGTGATGAAGCGTAATAATCTCACCGCAATCACGGAAACATTCGAGTCGCGTCCCTCAGAGGATCGCCAGAAGTATGCGACGTTGGCGCACGGGGCGCAGTTCATTGAAGTGAAGGTCGATCCGGATGTGGGGACTGTCCACGTTACGCGCGCCATTGAAGTGACTGCCTGCGGCAAGATCATCAATCCGAAGGCCTCGCACAGCCAGGAAATCGGCGGCGTTGTCTGGGGCATTGGCATGGCGCTGCAAGAGGCGACTGAAATTGACCACCGTTACGGGCGGATTATGAATCCGAATTTGCAGCACTATCACGTGCCGGTTAATGCCGATGTCTTGGAGATCGATACGATCTTCGTTGAGGAGGAGGATAAAGTCGTCAATCCGCTCGGTGTCAAGGGTATGGGCGAACTCGGCATGGTCGGCATCCCGGCGGCGATCGCCAACGCTGTCTTTCATGCCACGGGCAAACGCATCAGGGACCTGCCGATTACGCCGGAAAAGCTGCTGTGAGTGAGGTCATTTGTTGATTGATATCGATTCCGGTTGCACCGTCCGTCATTGTTGACTGTTGACTGTTGACTGTTGACTGTTGACTGTTGACTGTTGAAGGAGGGGTCAAAAAAATGAAAATTGCGCTCCTGATTTGTTGCGAGCTTGATTCGACTTTACGCCCGACGATCGCGGCGCGGATTTGATATCATTCCGGCAGTCCGGCCGGAATTGATATTATCGGCATTCTGCAAGAAGAATTTTGCACGATTGTACAATAACTTGCAAGTATCGTTATACGATCCCCTCTGCTGAAGTCCTTATAATCGCACCTCTTGCACCATTCTCAAGAACGGGCTCTTCGGCCCGTTCCACAAAAGATAAATTTTCTTGTGGAACAGGCATCTTGCCTGTTCATAAAAGCCCAATTGAGAAGGGTGCAATATCTAAGTATAATCAAACTTAAACAGTGATATCAACTCCGCTAGCATCGGAATTGTAAAATCGCCTCAACAGTCAATACTCAACTATCATTCAGTTTTTAGACTGACAGTTAACAGTCAACAGTCAACAGTTAACAGTCAACAGTCAACAGTCAACAATAATTCCGGTGCAACCGGAATTGATATGAGATACAAAAAATTTTAGGCTGAGCAATGAAAGAAATACACGATATTATGGCTGCTTTAGAGCAAGTAAAAGACACCACGAAAAAGCTAGCCTTGGCAACTTTAGTTAAAGTGGAAGGTTCAACTTATCGCCGTCCTGGTGCGCGAATGTTGATGAGTGCAGATGGCTTGATAGTAGGTGCAATTAGCGGTGGCTGTTTGGAAAGTGATGTATTTGAGAAAGCACAGCAGGTAATGAACACTGGTACTCCTTGTGTGGTTAAGTATGACTCCACCTCCGAGGAAGATTTAATTTGGGGATTGGGGCTTGGCTGTCAAGGCATTGCTTATGTTTTGATTGAATCGTTGCCAGTAAACGAGCCGAACCAAATTAGTTTTGTCCACAAATGCCTTGATGCTCGGTTTGAGTGTGCTATTGCAACTGTATTTAATATAGAGGGTGAAAGCAAATCTCAAATAGGCGATCGCTTGCTACTAAATTCAGATATCATCAACCACATCAGCGATGAGGAATTAGCAGCAGCGGTTTTAAGGGATACACAAGCAGCACTTCAACAGAAAACCTCGGTAGGGAAACAATATCAGTTAATAGCCGGGAAAGTTGAGGTTTTTATTCAAGTTATTCAGCCGCCACTGTCGCTGGTAATTTTGGGTGCTGGGTATGACGTTCTTCCGGTTGTTCGCTTTGGCAAACAGTTAGGATGGCATATTACTGTAGTTGATAACCGCCAACGGGAAGCAAGCCGAAAGCGTTTTCAAGAAGCCGATCGAGTTAAATTTTGTTCTCCTGAGGATGTATTAAAAAAAATCGAGATAGATGAGCGTACTGTTGCTGTAGTTATGACTCATAATTATTTAGACGACCTGGAATTGCTGAGAGTGTTATTGCCTTCTGGCTTAAAATACTTAGGTGTACTTGGCCCTAAGAAAAGAACAGCCCGATTATTGCAAGAACTACAAGAAGAAGGAGTTATCCCCACTCCACAACAGCAACAAAATTTATATAGTCCGGTGGGACTCGACATTGGGGCAGATAATTCCGAAGAGATTGCTCTGGCGATTATCGCCGAAATTCAAGCAGTAACAGCAAAGCATCAAGGCGGTTTTTTAAGAAATCGCACTGTACCAATTCATGCTTCAATCAATAGTCAATCATCAAAAAATTAATGACTAATATAGCGGTTCTCAAGCGTGGTGAGGTATGCCCAATGCCCAATGCCCAATGCCCAATGCCCAATGCCCAATGCCCAATGCCCTATGCCCTATGCCCTATGCCCAATGCCCAATGCCAGATAGTACCTCATGTTACTGAGAAAGGCTATACGAGTATGTTCTTAATAATCAAAAATTCAAAACTTGGGTATGGTATTTAAAATTGGTCTAATTATTCTCGCTGCTGGATCTGCAACCCGGATGGGAAGACCAAAACAATTGCTTTCTTATCAAGGACGCAGCCTGATACTCCATGCGGTTGAAGTTGCCTTAGCTTCTCTGTGCCAACCGATCGTAGTAGTCCTGGGAGCTTATGTAGAACAAATTAAACCGGAACTAATGCCAAAGGCTGTGCAAGTTGTAGAGAACTCCCAATGGCAAGAGGGAATGTCTTCTTCTATTCGCGCTGGTATTAGTATGCTACTGAGAACTAACTCTAAACTTGATGCAGTTATCATCTCACTTGCAGATCAGCCGCTAGTTTCTCCCCAGATTTTAAATCAATTGATTCAGTCTTATCAAGAAACGCAAAAAGTAATTATTGCCTCAAAGTATAACGAAACTACGGGCGTACCTGCCCTGTTTAGCAAGGCATTATTTCCCGAACTGATGCAGCTTGAAGGAGATAAAGGTGCAAAAGCGTTAATACAAAAATATATAGATGCAGGATTGATTCTGCTAATACCAGAAGCTGCGATTGATATTGATACCCCGGACGATTACAAGCAGTTGCTATTAAAGAATTTTAAAGAGTGAATAGATTATGAAAAATAACGATCGCCAAATTTACCAACAAGTAATTTTGACACACGCCAGAAAACCGCAAAACAAAGGAAAAACTGACCCAGTACATCGTCAACACCGAGGAGAAAATCCCTATTGCGGTGATGTGGTTGATTTAACGCTGGTACTAGATGAAGCAGAAAGTAAAATTGCAGATATTAAATTTGAAGGTGCAGGCTGTGCTTTGTGCCTTGCTTCTGCTGACTTAATGGCGATCGCTATCAAAGGTAAAACTATTTCACAGGTGCTTTTAATGGTAGAACAGTTCCGCGAGATGGCAGCGGGAAATACTCAGTTTGAGCCTCCGTTGGAGAAACTCAATATCATGCAAGGTGTTTCCCGATATCCGATGCGGGTTAAGTGTGCAACTTTGGCTTGGCATACCCTCAAAGCGGCGCTGAGTTCGGTTGAAACTAGGCATGAACAGGTATAACCTTTCTCAGCAACATGAGGTGCTCTCGCGGGCATAGGGCATAGGGCATAGGGCATAGGGCATAGGGCATAGGGCATAGGGCATAGGGCATAGGGCATAGGGCATAGGGCATAGGGCATCAGTTGCGAGCGGTGTGTACCTCATTTTATTGAGAACCGCTATATCCCTCTTTTGTCACTCTGGGAAATTAAAAATAAGAGCCAAATTTTCAACTGTAGATATATCAAGGATTTGAGCATTTATTTTCTAACAGAACGGCTGAAATCAAGGTTTTTGGTAAAAGTCTTATGCTATAACCATCCCAGATTATTTTCTGCCGAAAGTGACAGAAGAGGGATATAGTCAGCATCCAGCAGAGGCACATCCAATAAACTCACGTCAGTTCGATCGTAGCAAGCAGATAATGCATCGGGTCGTACTGAAGCGCGATCGCACTGCTCAGAAGGGCTTCTTTGCTGCCCTGGGCAATGACACAAAAGACAGGGATAGAGACACAATCAACGCATTCCGAAGGTGAGGAGGATCGGTTGAAGTGCAATCCTTTCAGCGGTTCAATCGTCCCATCCTGACGAATAGCCTGTGCAATCGGCTATTGGTCAGTTCGTTTCTGTGGGCTTGTGCTCTATCTGCCTCGCGCTTTGCCTGCTGGTCGTTCATTAACGACCTAGCGGACTTTTCACTCGTTTTGGCAGCGTTCATTTCTAAGTTTGCAGGATTGTACAACAATCTTAGACGATCGTTCTATTGCTTGCCCTTGAGGATTCTTAGAATGAGGCTAAAGCAATGAAAAATAGTTCCGGCTTCTTGTAAGCATTCTGGACTTTTATTTAAGATAAAACTCAGTTTTGATTGGGCAAGAAACCTGCTGAGTGACAACCAAAATGCCATCAAAGCTAACCTTGCTTATTAAAAAATCCATCCCTATTGATAGAGAAGCGATAAGTGCTCAATTTCTACGATTGGGACAGCCACCGAAATGGCATCAAGTGAAGAAATTAAGAAAAGGACATTAAACGAAGTGGCTCACAGCCTTCCGCCAAAGGACCGGCTGAGTATTTTACCGGCATTGTCGGCATTGACCCCCTGTTCGAGGCGCACGAACCAGCACGCACGTCTGGTGCCAGCGTCACCTTCGAGCCTGGTGCTCGGACACCCAGGCACACCCACCCGTTGGGACAGACCCTAATTGTCACGGCTGGCTGCGGTCTTGCACAGCGCTGGGGCGGCTCGATCGAGCAAATTCGTCCGGGGGATGCGATCTGGTTCGAGCCGGGTGAGAAACATTGGCATGGTGCCACGGCAACCACGGCAATGACGCACATCGCCATTCAGGAATGGCTCGACGGCAAACCCGTGGACTGGATGGAACAGGTCAGCGACGAGCAGTACGCAGGAAGATCTTAATGGTTTTGAAATGGTTTCCCATCAAGGGGAGAAACTGCCAGAAGAGAATGCTGATTTTGGTTCTCGCCCTAACGATGTCCCTGAGTTACTCAGCCTGCCGTGCCGACAACAGGATGCCTAGCAGTGCCTCGTCGAAGCTGCCGACTGAACTATCAACCCAGCAGGCAAACAGTATGAAGATCACCATCAAAGTCGGAGACAAAATCATTACAGCCACGTTGATCGACAGTAAAACCACTCGGGATTTTGTTTCCCTGCTGCCATTAACGCTGACGATGAACGATTTGTTTGGAAGAGAAAAGTTTGCCCGCCTGCCGAGAGCAATTTCGGAGGAGGGTGAGCGAACCAAAACCTATGAAGTTGGAGACATCATTTACTGGTCTCCCGGTCCTGATGTGGCTATTTATTATCGCCACGACGAACAACCAATCCCTGACCCCGGCATCATCGTGCTCGGCAAGATCGATGCTGGTGTAGGAGCATTCAATGTACCTGGCTCTGTAAAAGCAACAGTGGAGCCGATCGAGTAAGAAAAGGAAGTTCCAATAAAGACTTCCCTAATGGGCAACACGCAAAGGAGTAAAAAATGACAACGAACGAGAATGGAAGCTACACAGGAAAGGTTGCGTTTGTGACCGGAGGAGCGAGCGGCATCGGTCGAGCTACGGCGCTGGCCTTTGCCCGTGAAGGTGCCAGCGTGGTGGTCGCTGACATCTCAGAACAGGGCAATCAAGAAACAGCTCACACGATCGAAGAACTCGGCGGTCGGGCGATCGCCGTCAGGTGCGATGTGACGCGAACCGAGGACGTGAAGGCGGCTCTGGACAAGACCGTTGAGGCTTTCGGGCGGCTGGACTTCGCCTTCAACAACGCGGGCATCGAGCCGAGGAAGGCGGCTCCGACTGCGGAGTACGAGGAGGAGGAGTGGAACCGGATTATCGACATCAACCTCCGCGGCGTTTTCCTGTGCATGAAGCACCAGATCCCGCTGATCCTGGGAGGCGGCGCGATCGTCAACACGTCCTCGGGCGCAGGAATCATCGGCATCAAGGGCAGCCCCGCGTACACCGCCGCGAAACATGGCGTGATCGGACTGACCAAGGCAGCGGCCCTCGACTACGCCGCGCAGAACATCCGCGTCAACGCCGTCTGTCCCGGCTACATCGACACCCCGATGATGGGTCGCTTCACCGGCGGCACGGACGAAGGGCGCGCGAAGGTGGTCGCCCAGGAGCCGGTCGGACGGATGGGCAAGCCCGAGGAGATCGCGGAGGCTGTCCTCTGGCTGTGCTCGGACGCGGCTGGCTTCGTCATTGGGCACGCCCTGGTCATCGATGGCGGCCAAACGGTGCAGTGATGTTCGCCGCCAACCCGATCGAACCCTAAACGCACGACAACAAAGCATTGTCGCCATCGCCACCTTCACCGCCAACGGCGATGACTCCTATCGCCACTCAGGAGGTACTCGACGGCAAACCCGTGGACTGGCTGGAAAATGCCAGCGACGAACAGTACCAGGCACCAAACACAAACCAATTAGGAGCATCAATTTATGTACAACACGAAAGCTTATTCCGCAGCCAGTGCAACATCACCACTGGCTTCCGACACGATCGCACGGCGCGATCTAACCGAACACGACGTACAGATCGAAATCCTCTTCTGCGGCATCTGCCATTCCGATCTTCACATGGTGCGAAACGAGTGGGGCGGCGGCACGGTCTACCCGATCGTTCCCGGTCATGAGATGGTGGGACGGGTCACTCAAGTTGGCTCGGCAGTGACGAAGTACAAGCCTGGCGATCTGGCAGGAGTCGGCTGCATGGTTGATTCGGATGGCAGTTGCCCCAATTGCAAAACTGGACTTGAACAGTTCTGCCCGAACCTGACCCTCACCTACAACTCCCCGGACAAGCACCTTGGAGGTGTCACCTATGGTGGTTACTCCGATAGCATCGTCGTCGATGAACGCTTCGTTCTGCGCGTTCCCACCAACCTCGATCTCCCTGGAGTCGCGCCACTCCTGTGCGCCGGAATCACAACCTACTCGCCCCTGCGCCACTGGGGTGCCACCAAGGGCAAGAAGGTCGGCGTGGTTGGTATCGGCGGGCTAGGCCACATGGGTGTGAAGTTCGCCCGTGCATTCGGAGCCCACGTCGTCGTTTTCACCACCTCGCCCAACAAGAAGGAAGACGCGCTGCGCCTCGGCGCCGACGAAGTGGTCGTCTCCCGCAATGCCGACGAGATGCACCAGCACGCTGGCAGCTTCGATTTCATTCTCGATACCGTCTCCGCCAATCACGACATCAACGCCTATCTCAACCTGCTTCGCCTCGACGGCAACATCACCCTTGTCGGGGCACCGGAGAAGCCCCTGGAGGTCGCGGCATTCAGCCTGATCATGGGCCGCCGCAGTCTCTCCGGCTCTAACATCGGCGGCATCGCCGAAACCCAGGAGATGCTCGACTTCTGCGGCGAACATAACATCACCGCCGATGTTGAAGTCATCCCCATCCAGAAGGTCAACGAAGCCTACGAAAGACTGCTCAAGTCCGATGTGAAATACCGCTTCTGTATCGATATGGCATCCCTTAAATCTGAATAACCGAGGTGGAACCTCGAAGGAGTAATCATGCAAACGCGCAAACTTGGCAACAGCAACCTAGAAGTTTCGGCGATCGGGATCGGCTGCATGGGAATGAGCTTTGGCTATGGTCCGCCCAAAGACAAACAGGAGATGACTGCTCTTTTGGGGGCTGCGGTCGATCGCGGAATAACATTCTTTGACACCGCCGAAGTCTACGGCCCGTACTTAAACGAAGAGTTGGTGGGTGAAGCCCTCGCTCCCTTCCGCGACCAAGTAGTCATTGCCACCAAATTTGGGTTCGACATCAGTCCGAATTCCGATCCCCGTGGCATGAAGGGTTCACCCGGACTCAATAGCCGACCGGAACACATCAAGCAGGCCGTGGAGGGTTCGCTCAAGCGACTCCAGGTGGAGGCGATCGACCTCCTCTATCAGCACCGGGTTGACCCGAACGTGCCAATTGAAGACGTGGCAGGAACGGTGAAGGAACTGATTCAGGAAGGTAAGGTAAAGCACTTCGGACTTTCTGAAGCGGGAGTGCAAACGATTCGGCGCGCCCATGCCGTTGTGCCAGTCACGGCTCTTCAGAGCGAATACTCGCGCTCGGTGGAGAAAGCCTGAAGCGGAAGTGATACCGACCCTTGAAGAACTTGGCATCGGACTTGTCCCGTACAGCCCGCTGGGAAAAGGCTTCCTCACCG
Organism: Microcoleus sp. OTE_8_concoct_300; assembly: GCF_031383065.1. Taxonomy (NCBI): domain Bacteria; kingdom Bacillati; phylum Cyanobacteriota; class Cyanophyceae; order Oscillatoriales; family Microcoleaceae; genus Microcoleus; species Microcoleus sp. OTE_8_concoct_300. The sequence continues at coordinate 17,249 of NZ_JANMZH010000019.1, forward strand.
GCAAGATCGACGAAAACACGACCTTTGACAGCTCCGACTTCCGCAGCACTCTGCCTCGCTTCACACCGGAGGCTCTCAAGGCGAATCAAGCCCTGATCGATCTGCTGGGCAGCATTGCAGAACAAAAGCAGGCAACGCCCGCTCAAATCGCACTTGCCTGGCTGCTGGCTCAAAAGCCGTGGATTGTTCCGATTCCAGGCACCACAAAGCTGCATCGTTTGGACGAAAACATCGGGGCAGTCTCCGTCGAACTCACGCCTGCCGATCTGCGCGACATCGATGACGCCGCCGCCAAAATCACAGTACAAGGGGCGAGATACCCCGAAAAGTTAGAGCAAATGACGGGTCGCTGAGTCCAGTTTTAGTCTCTGGGTCTGGCATAACCGCCCCTTAAACCAGACCCAACTCATTATGACTGGTTGCGATCGGATGGCAGAGATCAACCCCGAACCATAACAGAGTTACTGACTGCTCATTGAAAATTATGGGTGGAAACCCCGTGCTTTGAGCATCGGCTTTACATTTTTGTTCCTAGACCTTTTTGTCACCCTCCCAGCCCCCAGAGAACACAGAAAAATGAGAGAAAATGTGATATTTTAGTAGTTAAAACGGAATTTCTTCCTCTTCATCTTCCCCCGTCTTAGCCGTCATCCGCCAACTGGTAATATACTCAATTTGCACATCAATTTTGTTAATAGCTTCCCCTAACCGTTTTTGGATGTATTGAGTCAGCGTCACCATAAAATCTAACTCAACTCCCACCGATAGCGCAAGTTTTGCCAATCTAGCAAAATCTACCTTCAAAATCGAGGAACTGGATAACTTAAAATCGGGAGTATTTCTCTTATTTTGCACCAACATTGCTTTTTTAATGCGATCTTTCAGATGCTCAACTTCTGAAGCCAGCAACTTCCATTCAGGCAAAATTTCTTTGTACCTTTCCCCCAATGCTGTTAAATCCTCACTCTCCGGTTCCGGGGCAATTTTCTTAGTAGATTTTCGCCGTTGCTGTAGGTTGGAATTCAAGCGCCAACTAGCAATCTCCTCAACTTCCAAAGATGGATCGGCGATGAGTTCGCCTAACTGTTTTTGAATTTCTTTCGTCAGCGTTACCGGAAAATTTAACTCAATTCCCTCAGTTTGCGTCAGTTTAGCCAGCGTGAGAAAATCTACTTTCATCGTTATCGAACTGGAAAGCTCAAAATAAGAACTGTCTTTGAGCTTTTGGGCTAGCATCCCTGCTTTAATGCGTTCTTTCACTTCAGCGATTTCTGAATCTAGCGGCTTCCACTGAGATTCTATTTCCTGATATTTTTCGCCCAATGCTGTCAAGTTTTCCGTTGCGGGTTCGGGGTAACATTGGGCAAGGATTTCTAGCAGGCGGCGATGCACTCCAGCTAAATAAACCGCGTCCATCTTGGCATATTCTAGCTGCTTCTGGGTCAGGGGACGCTTTGCCCAATCGCCGCTTTGTTCTGTTTTATCTACATAAGCAATGCCGCAAAGTGTTTCTATTAAAGTTTTGAGTTGTCGATTAGGTAAGGGCAGAATGTAAGCTGGTATCTTTCTCGCCATTTTTAATGTGCAAGTGACATTTTGAGCGTCGTCATTGCCGAGAAATCGGATGTCATAGCTGGCGCTGTGCAAGACTTTTTCAATATTTGGATTGACCATGATTTGGTTGATGAAATCTTTTGCCAATTCAGGTTGATCCAAGACATCTAGTATAAAAGTGGCATCTCCGGTGGAATCTGTGGAGTCAGCTAACACCTGAATCAGAGATAATCTGGGGTTGGATTTATAGTCGGCTATTTCTGTGTCAACCCACAGGATTTTAGCTTGAGAAAATTTAGCTATGAGTGCTTTGATGTCGTTTGCTGCTGTTAAATAAGGCATTTTTACAGACTTTTGCTATTAACTTTTTGATTCTATTATGCTATGGGAATTATCGGATCGATTGTCAACGATTCAAGCGCCGGACATGGCTGAGCCTTAGTCCTGGACACACGCAGACCTCAGAAACCCGGTTTCTTACTCGTACCCAGGCTCTGCCTGGGGACGGATATCAGGAGGCTCTGCCTCCAATTTTCCTGGTCACAAGCGCAACCGGGTTTCTAGCCTCCAGCTAAAAAAAGAATGCAGTCGTGAGCACTATTGAGGATTCCCGCGAACTTCCTCTAAAAACCAGTTGCCTACTTCTGTATTGTCTGTCTGGCGACTGCGGCGCAAACCTTCCTCTAATAAAGCAACTTTTAGCCCCCGCAAAACTTGAGATTCTGTCAGCCGTTCGCTTCCCCGGTTAGCAATTATTTTGAAAGCAATAACTTGCGCTTTTTGTACGTCTACTACCCAATATTCAGACACTCCTAATAACTCGTACCCAGGCTCTGCCTGGGGACGCATATCAGGAGGCTCTGCCTCCAATTTTCCTGGTCACAAGTGCAAAAAATCTTTGACTTTTGAGGGAAAACTTCTGAGTAGGGGCGATCGCATTTTTAGCATTCAGCAGTAAGGTACGCACGGATCACCCTACAAACGATCGCATTTTTACCATTCAGCAGTAAGGTGCGCCTAGCGCACCCTACAAACTATTAACCTATGACTCTTCTACCGCTTCCTCAGATTCCGACTCTTCGAGAGATTCTTCACCAGCAGGCGGCACTAAAGCCACAGCTACGATCGAATCATCCTCGTCCAACCGCTGCACCCGCACACCCGTTGCTGTGCGCGATTGAGTAGAAATTGCACTCACAGCCTGACGGATAATAATACCTCGGTTGGTAATGATCATCAACTCGTCATCTTCGTTGACAATTCGCAGCGCAGCTACCTGATCCTTACCCTTTTTTGACTTAAATTTAGTAGCCGTCAATCCCTTGCCCGCCCGTCTTTGTAGGCGGAATTGAGAAACTGGAACCCGCTTGCCGTAGCCGTTGGTGGTGATTACCAACACCGAAGGAACTTCGCTGCTAACTGTCGGAATTTCTTCGGCATCTTCGCCTTCAAGTTCCTCGGCTTGCAGTTCTAATTCTTCGTCTTCCAATTCCGCATCTTCAGTTTCCAATTCAGCAATTTCTGCTCCTTCAAATTCCGAGTTTTCAGTTTCTAACAGAGCAATTTCTGCCCCTTCAAATTCCGAGTCTTCAGTTTCTAATTCAGCAATTTCGGCAACAATTGAACTCGGCAATATGTCCATGCTGATCAACTCATCGCCCGATCGCAATTTCATTGATTTTACACCCCGCGTCGCGCGGCCGACTGGGCGCAACTGTTCGTGATTGGTACGGAAATGAATTGCCATGCCTTGGCGCGTACCGATGATGATGCTGTCGCCAACTTTTGCTCTCCGCACCCAGCGCAGTTGGTCGCCTTCTTCTAGAGAAATGGCGATTAATCCATTAGTGCGGATGTTGCCAAAAGCTGAAAGTGCGGTTTTTTTGATGTAGCCGCCGCGAGTCAACATTACCAAGTATTCTTCGCTGGTGAATTCTGTGACTGACACCATAGAAGTGATTTTTTCTTCTATAGGAATCGGCAGCAGTTGCACCACGGGAGTGCCGCGGGCAGTCCGGGAACAGATGGGAATTTGATAAGCTTTGACAGAGTAAACTACGCCCCTGTCGCTGAAGAACAAAACGCTGTCATGATCGCAGCAGGAAAGGAAATGTTCTACTCCGTCGTCTTCTTTCATTTTCGCGCCTGCTTTGCCGCGAGTAGCGCGACTTTGGGCCTCGAAAGTGCTAACAGGCATCCGCTTGATGTAGCCTTGCTCGGTGATCAGAATAATTGCTTGTTCGTTGGCAATTAAATCTCTTTCATCGATTTCTCCTTCGGCGTGTTCGATGACGCTGCGTCTAGGAGTGGCGATTTTGGTTTGGATTTCGACTGCTTCAAATTCGGCGATTTCTAAGATGCGTTCCCGCCGCGCTAAGATATCTTCCAAATCTGCGATTTTAGAGCGCAATTCTTCGTGTTCTTGCTGAATTTTTTGCGCTTCTAATGCTGTCAAACGCCTGAGCTGCATTTGCAGAATTGCGTCGGATTGCTGTTCCGAAAGACCGTAATTATCCATCAATTCCTGTTTGGCTGCTGCGGAGTCGGCAGCGGCGCGAATTAGGTGAATAATTGCATCTAAGTTATCTAGGGCAATTAATAAGCCTTGCAGAAGGTGGTCGCGTTCTTCTGCTTTGCGGAGTTCATATTGAGTCCGGCGAGTAATTGTCTCAATGCGGAAGTCTAGGAAGACATTGAGGAATTGCGAGAGCGTAAGTAGTTGGGGTTCCCCGTTTACTAGCGCTAACATATTGGCTCCAAAGTTGGCTTGGAGGGGTGTTTGTTTATAGAGGTTGTTGAGGACGACGCGCGGATAGGCGTCGCGCTTGAGTTCGATCACGATCCGCATTCCGTCTCTATCGCTTTCGTCGCGAATGTCGGAAATTCCATCTAATCTTTTGTCGTTGACAAGTTCGGCAATTTTCTCAATTAGCGCTGCCTTGTTTGTTTGGTAAGGCAATTCGGTGATAATAATTGCTTCTTTGTCGGGACGGCCCGGATGTTCGATGGTTTCAATGCCGGCGACTCCGCGCATTGTAATCGAACCGCGCCCGGTGGTGTAAGCATCGCGAATCCCGCCTCTGCCCAGGATTTGCCCTCCTGTGGGAAAGTCCGGGCCGGGGATGTACTGCATCAATTCCAGGTCGGTAATTGCTGGATTGTGGATTAGTGCTACTAAACCGTCAATTATTTCGCCTAAATTGTGCGGCGGAATGTTGGTTGCCATCCCTACAGCAATCCCGGAGGAACCGTTGAGCAAAATTTGGGGAATGCGTGCCGGGAGTACGAGGGGTTCTTGCTGGGAACCGTCGAAGTTGTCGCCGAAATCAACTGTTTCCGAGTCGATGTCGCGCAGCATGGAGTCGCTAGTGAGAGCTGTCAGGCGACACTCGGTGTAACGCATCGCAGCGGGCGGGTCGTTGTCAACGGAGCCGAAGTTGCCGTGGCCGTTGATCAGGCGTTCCCGCATGGAGAAATCCTGAGCCATCCGCACCAGGGCGTCGTAAACCGCTGTATCTCCGTGCGGGTGATACTTGCCCAGCACCTCCCCCACGACGCGGGCGCATTTGCGGAAAGGTCTATCGGGAGTCAAGCCCAATTCGTTCATGGCGTAGAGAATGCGTCGGTGAACGGGCTTGAGACCGTCCCTGGCATCTGGTAGCGCCCGACCGACAATTACGCTCATGGCGTATTCCAAGTACGATCGGGACATCTCATTACCCAGATCCGTCGGGATTATCCGCGACTCAGAGGTGCTCATAGGTTGAAAAACTCCGTTAAAAATTTAAATTTGACCGCTATAAATCTCAAAAATGCGATAAAATCGGTTTGGATTCAGTAGAGCTGCCAAATATTGCAAATTACTCCTGAAATTATATCACAATTGACCTTTGACTTTAGGGGAAAGTTGCCAGAAAAATTAAGGGGCGAAACAAGCACAATTGATAATTTGTCAGTTCGTGATTTGGTCAGGGGTTGGCAAAAGCTAGAAAGGTTTTTTTAGGCGGTCGGCTTTCATGCTTTTGTGAGTTTTTTTGAAGGCAATCTAAAAAACTAAAATGGTTGCCCGATCGAAATTATAATTTCACAAAGCGGAAGGCCTTCTTAAAGCAAACTAAAAATCTAAAATCTAAAATCTAAAATCAGCCGATGCTACCTGTCATCTACTCCGACGATTTCTTGCTACACAAGACTGGAATGCTTCACCCAGAGCGACCAGAACGTTTAACGGCGATCGTCAACGCTCTGAAAGCTGCTCCCTGGGCGGCTCAAATTGAGTGGCAACTGCCCACCCCAGTGGCGCAGCGCGAACAAGCACTGTTCTCGGCTCTCAAAAAAGTTCACGCGCAAAGATACATCAAAGAAGTCGAACATTTGGCTCATCGGGGAGGCGGCTACCTCGACGGTGATACGCCGATTTCTGCTGAAAGTTACGACGTAGCGCTGCTAGCGGCGAGTGCTTGGCTCGATGGGGTCGATCGAGTGCTGGCTGCGGGGGAACCGGCTTTTGTGCTGGCGAGACCGCCGGGACACCATGCCGAAAAAGCGCGCGCGATGGGTTTTTGCTTGTTTTCCAATGCTGCCATCGCAGCGAACTACGCCCTGGAACAGCCGGGAATTAACCGCGTCGCCGTCCTCGACTGGGACGTGCACCACGGCAACGGCACTCAATCTGTGGTGGAAAACAGCCGGCAAATTGCCTACTGTTCCCTGCACCAATCTCCGTGTTATCCGGGAACGGGAGATGCCGACGAGCACGGGGCCTACGGCAACGTGCTCAACATTCCCCTGTATCCGGGCGGCGGCATAGCTGAATACCTGAGCGCCTTTGAATCTCTTGTCGTACCTTTTTTGTCAAAATTTGAACCGGATTTGTTGATTGTCAGCGCGGGTTACGACGCTACTGCGTCCGATCCGCTGGCGAGCATGACTCTGGCTCCGTCAGATTACGGTACTTTCACCGGATACTGCCTGCAAATCACCCGCCGCATCGCCTTTGGTTTGGAGGGGGGTTACGCGCTCAAAGAGTTGGCCGAGTCGGTTGTGGCGACTATTGACCGATGCCTCAATTAGGTGGAAAATTAGCTATGGGGAAAATGAGGTTGAGAAGCCATGAGGACGGGATTGAGAACTTTTGAGGGCGATAAGCGAAGCTATCATTTGCCGATCGCGCTTGATTACTTTTTTCCTTCGGACCCATGACTTCTTCACGCTTGACTTCTTCACCCTTGACTTCTTCCTTCTGAGTTCCGTGACAAACATCACAAATTTAAAAGATCCGAGTCACTTGCCATCCAAGTCTCGGTCACAGATTTGTAGCGCAAAAATCACACTGTGTCAATGTTTTCGATCGCCTTTGGAGTCGCTCCCAGAGCTCATAATAGGATTATTAAAGTCAGGGTGTACAAATTTTATATGTCTCAATCAACTAGGAGGTTTATCATGTCAGTCTCCCAAATGACACTCGAAGAGTTATTTGGTCAGATCATGTTCTCCAGCGTCGTGACTCGCAACGACCGGAGCCAGCTCAGATCTGCACTCTTAGAAAGAACGCTGAATGAAGATGAGTATGCCATCATCAACCGACTTCTGTACAACGTTCGCCGCGGTTGGGTAAAAATTATCGATTAAAGAGGCGGTAGTCAACTTCCTTTAGGGGGAGTTAATACGATTTTCGATTTTCGATTTTCGATTAAAGAATTGGTAATGACTGATAACTATCGGGGTTTAGAGCACGGGGCTACAGTTACATTTTTTGGCGAAGTGGTTAAAAGTAGAACTTGCCACGGCAGGAAGTTTTCGGTTTTTAATACTGGGCTCGAAAGTTTGATGTGTTTGACAACGGTGTAAATTATCAAAATCGCCTTACACATCAGCCTAGAGGTAGAGATAATTATAAAATAACAGGTTTCGGGTACATCTCTACTGGTCGAACAATTGTGAGTTTTGAGTTGTTAACTGAGAAGTTATAATTAACTCAAAACTCATAATTTTGGGGATTTGAGATTTGAGATTTGAGATAGGGAAATACTGATGGCGATAGGGGTTGGGAGCCGTTAGAAAGTTGATATTTTATAAACGGGTATTAAAAATCAAAACAAGAAGCAGTTTCCGGTTGAGAAGGAGTGTGCGATCGTTACAAGCATAGCAAGTCGCATTGGTCGATCGACCTTTCCGGCAATTTGAGCTCAGAAGTGTCAAAATATTAACAACCAGTTCATCCCCAAAATATATGGCTCCCGCCGTTTTAATTGAAAATCTTCAGAAACGCTACGGCACTGTAGAAGCCGTTAAAGATGTTTCCTTCAAGGTAGAACCGGGGGAAATATTTGGTTTGCTAGGCCCCAACGGTGCAGGCAAAACCACAACCCTGCGGGTACTTTGTACTTTGAGTGCGCCCGATAGCGGACGCATTGAAGTGTCTGGCATTTCTGCTGTCAGCCAGCCGAGAATTGCCAGACAAAAACTCGGCTACGTCGCCCAAGAAGTGGCTTTGGATAAGGTGCTGACGGGGCGGGAACTCCTGCAACTGCAAGCAGCGCTTTATCATTTGCCGCGCAATACGATTAAAGGGCGGATTGACAAAATGGTGAAACTCCTCGGTTTGGAGGAGTGGGAAAATAAAAAGACGGGCACCTATTCCGGCGGTATCCGCAAACGCCTCGACTTAGCTGCTGGGTTGCTTCACCAGCCGGATGTTTTGGTGTTAGACGAACCGACTGTCGGGCTCGATATTGAAAGCCGGGTGGTGGTGTGGGATTTCCTGCGGCGCTTGCGGGAGGAAGGTACTACGGTTTTGATTACTAGCCATTATCTCGAAGAAGTGGATGCTTTGGCCGATCGCGTGGCGATTATTGACAAGGGTACGGTGATTGCACAGGGGACGCCGGAGGAGTTGAAAAATCGGGTTGGGGGCGATCGGGTGACTCTGCGGATTCGGGAGTTTTCGCCGATCGAAGAAGCCGAAAAAGCTAAAAATCTAATGCAATCTTTGCCTTTTGTGCAGGAAGTAATTGTCAATACGGCTCAAGGAAATTCTCTCAATTTAGTAGTAACACCGAAAAGCGACGCGCTGGTGACAATTCAGCAAGCTTTGAAAGATGCGGGCTTGCCTACTTTTGGGATTGCTCAATCTCGGCCGAGTTTGGATGATGTGTATTTGGCGGCGACTGGTAAGACGCTGTTGGATGCGGAGTTGGCTGCTGCTAGCAACCGCGATTTGAAGGCTGAGCAAAAGCAGGCGATGCGATCGTAGTTTAGTTTAATAAACAACTCCAATAATTATTGTGGAACAGGCATCTTGCCTGTTCTATACTAGCTTTTTTGGAGATGTCTGAAGCTCAGCGCGCCGGGTCATAAACCCGGTTTCTTCACAGATTTCTCGTCGCCAAACCAGATTTTCCTCAGAAACCGGGTTTCTTTGGCCTTAGTCCTATTTAAGTTAATGCGGGCGATTCTCTTTGGGGATAGCTCCGCTTCACGCACTTTTTGATTCAAGGAAGGGGCGCTCGTTTTTTTAGCTACAATCTTAAGAGTGGAGCGAAAAAATAAGATGGTAATTTTGGGGGATATTAATAGATGAATCTTGTTTTGGAAGTTGAAGCGCCTCCTTTTCGAGAAGATGCAACAGGAGCTATTCGGGTGGGAAACTCAAGAGTTTTGCTGGAATTGGTGATTCGAGCTTTTCAGGATGGTGCGTCGCCGGAATCTATTGTGCAGCGTTATTCAACTCTGTCATTGTCCGATGTCTATAGTGCGATCGGCTATTATCTCCGACACCAAGAAGCAGTAGAAGCTTATCTCAATTATCGCGAGCAATTAGCAGATTCCGTCCGTCAGCGTTTGTTAGGCATTCAACCAGATCTGAGCGTTATTCGATCGCGCTTGTTAGCCCAAAAACAATCTTGAGGATTAACTATGCTGCGGCTGTTGAGCGATGAAAATTTTAATGGCGATATTGTTCGAGGGCTTTTCCTGCGTCAGCCAGACCTTGACTTGCTTCGCGTTCAGGATGTTGGTTTGCGAGAAGCCGACGATCCAACAATTCTCAACTGGGCGGCCCAGAACGATCGCATTGTGTTAAGCCATGACCGAGCAACTATGCCCGATTTGGCTTACGAACAGTTGAGGGATAAGGAACAAATGTCAGGTTTGTTTATAATTAACGATCGAATGCCCGTTAGACAGGCTATTGATGAACTTCTGCTGCTGGTTAACTGTAGCGAACAATCGGAGTGGAAAGGAGTTGTTTTGTATCTACCATTGTAACAAGTTTTAGATATCCAATACTTGCTCTGCTGTCAGCGCTAATTCTGGGAAAGTTCGAGATATAATTCGCTCAGTTCCTCGGTAAGCAGTCATTTGATAAACGCCATTTTCATCAAGCAGGTAAACAAAAACAGTCGGCTCTTTCGGGTTGCCCAAATAGTTTCTGCTACCCAAAGCTAAATAATCGACAATCCAATATTCAGAAATTCCCAGCCGCTGATATTCATCCAACTTGTCGATATAATCATCTTCCCAATTTGTTGATACTATCTCTACTGCTAATTGCAGCGGTTCAATTAGTGCTGAGTAAGCGAAAGGAGCTGAGTCCCAGACCGTTTTATCTACTACTGTAACATCAGGATGGCGGCCTTGTTCTTTACCATTCGGGGTTAATGTCCTGACTACAATTCGGCCAGACACCCTGTAATTCAGGTTGATGCGTTTCACCTCGTTTTGGAATGTATTTTCAATAATATCAGCTACATTTTCGTGCAGTCTTATTGTTGGTAAGATTTTGAGAATTTCTCCATTAACCAGTTCATAGCGTCCGTCTTCATCTGGAAGTTGCTTGATGAATCGATGGAAAGTGAGCATTAGTTTAGGTTGGGTAGGAGTTGCGATCGTGGTTTTCTCTCATTTAGCTAGATACAGGACTTACGCACTCCGACCCAAGAAACCGGGTTTTTTGCTGAATCTGTGGCTGTAACTAAGTTTTTTCGGAAAAAACCCGGTTTCTGAACCTTAATGCGTAAGTCCTATAGATATTTATGACTATTCTACAATCATTTTAACATATTGTTTTAACACAGGTGGAATCCTGAAAACGGTTTCTGTTTCACCGCTCAATTTTTCGATCATTCCCCGTCTGGCTAAAGATTGAATTGCTTTACATAATTCGCCTTGTGCTCCTTGACATTTGGCCATCCATTGGGTAAACGAAACAGGCTCGATTTCATTACTAAGTTGCGAAATCGCCTGTTTTTCTATTTCCGACAACCGCTGATAATGCTGCTGCAATATCGGGGTCAATTCATCGCTTAAAAATACTGGTTGATAGCTTAAATATTGAGATACTCTACCGCTAAATAAGTTGTTAATGGTTTGAGCGACTAATTTTAACCACAGGGGATTACCTTGATAAAGGTTAATCAATTCTGGCCATGCTTCTTCATCCAACAAACCCTTTTCTCTAAGAATTTCTGTGGCTGCTTCACCTAAACCGGTTAACTGTAATAAACATACTGCTGAATTATCGTCGGTGAAGGTGATGATGTCTGAGGGAGGTTCCCAACTATTGAGAATTAAGCAGCTATTGTGGGGGATTTCGCCGATGAGTTTAAATAGGGTTCCGTAGTTTTCATATCCTGGTTTATAATGTCCTGCAAGTTGCCCGCTGCTGAGAATTTGTTGCACGTCATCGAGGATGATGAGACAGCGATTGTCTCGCAAATATTCGATTAGGATTGAGAACTGAACATCGGTGTTGGCGGGTATGTTAATTTCTGGTTGATTTGAGAGAAATTGAATGAGTGTTTTGAGGGTTGTTTCGAGGGGTGGGGAGGTGCGGAGACTGCGCCAGATGATGCGATCGAATTGAGTGTGAATTTGGGGGATGAGGTGACGGGCGATCGCACTTTTGCCGGTGCCTGCCATGCCTGTGATGGTGAGGAGGCGGCAGTTTTGGCTGGCGATCGCATTTTCGAGGGCGGTGAGGGGTGAGTTGGGGTAGTTGTAGAAGGTTTTGCGATCGGGTGCATCTCTTAAATCGAGTTTTTGTTGGGTGTTTGTTTGATTTGAGGTTTGTGTTGGGGGGAAATTTTGTGGAGTTTTGGGAGGGTAGGATGTTTCTGGGCAGAAGTTATTAATGTTACTTTTTTGTACAATATTAAAGTTTACGAAATTAGAACATTGAGAAATTTCATATCTTTCCATTGTTGCTCTAAAGTTAGTTTTTTTAAGTTTTTTATCAGTTAGTCTGTCTCTGAATAGCCTGAATAACTTGGAGGCTACTTTTTTAATGTGAGTCTCGCTACAGTTGGAAGCTTTTGCTATCTCCAAGTATTTCTTGCGTTCCCAAATACCGCGCAGTGTATCCTTTTGAATGTCATCCAAATATTTTCCTGTTTTGTCCACCGCTAGTTCATCCGCTAATTTCAATACTTCCTGAACGTCCATAGGTCATGCAGATGTTAATGTTGTAGCCATTATCCCACTTTTTCCTGCTTTTTACTACTTTTTACTACCACATTGCTACTTAAAATATTTTTATACTAACAAAAAAGGTTTTAAAATGAATACCCAAAGATACTTTTTATAGTAGGCAATAATAAAAAATATTAATATAATCCTTTCAAAGCCTTTTAACTAAATACCTAACTTTAGGTAGAGCCTTAAAACGCCAAATGCCATTATTTGCCAATCAAACGTGAAAAATATGTTCAGAACATCTTGGCTAAGTACACTAATGTCTTCAGCAGTCTGCGCGTTAGTAGCAACTAGCGCGATCGGTGAAGCTGTTTTCGCTCAAATACCAGGACAAAGACGAGTAATCTACAAGATTTCTGATATAAACCCGTCGGATGCAGAGCGCTTTTGTAAGGATAACTATGGTCAAAATACATCTTTTCGGCTCGAACCTGAGAGTGACCGTGTTATCTGTGCGAGACGGCAAACGAATCAGGAACTTCAAGTGGGAACAGGCGGAGTAAATTTGACAATCCCTACGGAGGAGTGGGCAGAGAATCCCCATCATCTCAACGATCTTTGCAACTATAAGCATCCGAACTATGGTACTTGGGTTGGCGATGGAGGACGGTCTTGTTACGATAGCTACTGGACATGGTAGACTCAATATCCACAATGTGTGTTGCCTAAAAGGTGCGGACAAACATTAGGGGAAAAAGGCGATTTTGCAAAGCAGGTTCGCCTTTCTTTAATCCAATTTTTAGTGAGGGAGCGATCGCCCTTCCTTAAGCCAAGAGCGATCGCTCTTAAATTATCGCAACAAATCAGGCTTAATCCCCAATCCAATTACTTAAAAACTCCACTTGATTTTGCATATCCTCTGCTGACTTCGCATCCATTAGTCGCAGAATTGCTCGGGCAATCGCACCCACTGAATAGCGCTGTTGCTGTACCAACATCATCCCTGCATGAAGTTGACCTTCAAGTCAAAAATTAGTGTGCAAACGGTAAAAATCTTTGATGTTAGAACTATATAAAACACGACCTTGTTCAGTGGCCCAGATTAGTTGTGCTTCGTCTGAATATCCTCGTCTGTTGGCACTCAGAACTGTAACCACATCTATAGCTTGATTTTGCAGAGAACGAACTAAACCCGTATCGCCAGAATCCTCATCAATATACAACCGAATCTGACTCACAATTGTCTCCTTGCCTTGTGCAGTGCTTCTATTCGATCGGCTTCTGCTGCTTCCGCTGCAATATCAGCATCAATTTCATCTCGGTTAGCATGGTAATAAGTCAAAGCTGCATAGACTTGGGTGAGAGTTAAATGCCCGATGCGAGCGGCAATTTCTTCTGCACTCAAACTTTGCTTGTACCAAATAGCAATGCGCCGGACTGTAACACCCGTTCCGGCAATAATTGGACAGCCACCATGTATGTCAGGCTGACGGCTAATTAGAGTTCCTATATCCGTGATAGTTGACAAGATTTTTTCCCCGCTAATTTCTGAGTGTTCTCTTATCTAGGATAGCACTGTCAAATGTAGTTAGCAGACGGGGGGAAGTTTTAGGCAGAGGGAATTCTTCTAAATAAAGTTCCGTTGCCTCTTTGAAATTGGCGATCGCCTCTTCTATCGTTTCTCCTTGGCTAGCCGTTCCCACTTCAGGACACTCGGCTACATAAACATCCTCTTCCCAATAAACAATTGCCGTAAAAGTACAAGACATTTTTTTGCTAAATTCTTCATACTCAATGTAGCATATCCAGCACCGTTTTTCATCCGCCATCGCCTTTGACTCCCCTCTACGTGATATAATTAAAACTATTGCAGCCAAAAGGTGAACGGCATGGTACAACAGCTCGCCCCACAAACAACAACACAAATCATCTACCCCGACAGCGACGGTCAACCAATGGCAGACAACACCAAACAATTCCGCTGGATTGTCACAATCAAAGAAAACCTAGAAATATTATTCGCTACTTCCCCTGACGTATTTATTGCCGGCGACTTACTCTGGTATCCCGTCGAAGGCGATAACAAAATTCGCAAAGCACCAGATATACTCGCAGTCTTTGGCCGACCAAAAGGAGACAGGGGTTCTTACAAACAATGGGAAGAAGATAATATTCCGCCTCAAGTAGTATTTGAAATATTATCCCCTGGAAATACCAGCACCGAAATGCTCAGAAAACTATTCTTCTATCAAAACTACGGAGTAGAAGAATATTATATCTATGACCCAGATACCTTAGAATTTACAGGATCTCAGCGAGTGGGCGATCGCCTAGAAGAAATCCCAGAAATCAACGGTTGGGTTAGCCCCCGCTTGGGCATACGGTTTCAAATGACACCAGAAACCCTCGAAATTTATCGCCCAGACGATCGCAGATTCCTCACTTCCGTAGAATTAGATCAACTTCGAGAAGAGGAACGTCAAGAAAAACAACTCGCTCAACAACAGCTAGAAGAAGAACGCACTCTGCGACAACAGGAACAGCAGCGCTATCAAGCTTTAATAGAATTGCTGCGAGAAAAAGGGATTGACCCCCAACAGTTGTAAGCTCGATCGCCCGCCCAACACCACCAATCCCCCCAGACTTGCTACCCTAAAGAGAGTTCGATTTAACTCACCGAAGAGCAGCATTCTCAAGAACAGGCAAGATGCCTGTTCAACAAAGAGTCAATTTTCTTCTTGTGGGCCGTTGCTCCTAGCCCGCCCTAAAGGGATGATTGCAACTGGTGCAATATCTCAGATTTAATCAAAATCAACAACAAGCAATTATGAGCGGTACTGTTACATCCCCCAACAACCTCAACCAGCAGCGGCCACTCTCCACGGCATCCGCTGACACTTCCAGTTCCCTGCTGGGCGACTTCATCCAAGAAACACTCGCCTTAACCAAGCGCCTGTTTATTCAATTGCAGCGCCGCCCCTCCACGCTAGTTGCAGGCATTATTCAGCCCCTGATGTGGTTGGTTTTGTTCGGAGCTCTGTTTGAAAATGCACCCGCCGGCTTGTTCGGCGAAAGCCAGAATTACGGACAATTTCTCGGCGCTGGCGTTATCGTTTTTACGGCCTTTGCCGGGGCGCTGAATGCTGGTTTGCCGATTATGTTCGATCGCGAGTTCGGATTTCTCAACCGCTTGTTAGTCGCGCCCTTGGCTTCGAGATTTTCGATCGTCCTAGCTTCGGCTATTTTTATCGTCACCCTCAGCTTGATCCAAACCGGCACAATCGTTACAGCGGGGGCGTTTTTGGGCGCCGGATTCCCCGGAATTGCCGGACTAGGGGCGATCGCCCTGATCGTCCTACTATTAGTTTTGGGCGTCACCGGCTTGAGTCTGGGTTTAGCCTTCGCTCTTCCCGGTCACGTAGAATTAATAGCGGTAATTTTTGTTACTAACTTGCCGCTGTTATTTGCCAGCACAGCCCTCGCGCCGCTGTCATTTATGCCAGAGTGGCTGCAAGTTGTGGTGACTCTCAATCCTCTGAGTTACGCGATCGAACCCATCCGCTACCTGTACCTGCACAGCGATTGGTCCCTAGCCAGTGTCGTGATGCAGGCTCCTTGGGGTACAGTCACCTTTGGAGGAGCCCTATTAGTGCTGCTGGCCTTTGATTTAGTGGCGCTGCTGAGCATTCAACCGCTGCTGAGACGCAGGTTTGCGTGAGGAAGGGCGATCGCAGCAAATCTGCGGGCGATCGTTTAACCTGCACCGTAAATTGTAGGGACACGGCATTGCCGTGTCCTTAGCCCCAGCGAAGTAATATAATATTTAGTCACAAGTCAGAATATTGTTTAGATAGAATTGTTTTTTTGAAAGTTCAACAAATAAATTGTCACTAACCCCAGCCTAAAGGCATGGGGCTTGAAAGAGGAAGACTCACCACCTTCTTAATTTGAGACTAAAACAGTGTCTAGCCTGCGTCTTTGAGACAAACTGAATTATCTGGTGGTGGTACACCGAACGATGTT
>NZ_JANMZH010000022.1:0-15045 GCF_031383065.1 Microcoleus sp. OTE_8_concoct_300
GATCGAGCTAGCCTCGATCAATGCCCGCTTGCAGGTCGAAATTGAGGAACGCCAGCAAGCTGAAAAAATTATCCGTCAAGAGCGGGACTTTAACTTAAAGATTATCGAAAATTCTCCGATTTTTTTTGTGGCGATCGACTCGGAGGGTAAAATCCTGCGGGTGAATGACTGTATGCTGCAAGCTGTGGGCTATACTGCTGCTGAAGTTACGGGGAAAGATTACTTAGCTACATTTGTACCCCCAAGCGATCGAGCCGGATTACATTCGATTTTTGAGCGCGTCACAGCGAGTGAGCAAACGGTTAACGAACATCTTATTCTCACAAAGTGCGATCAAACTTTGTTAGTCGAGTGGCACGGCACACCGGTGCTCGACTCTGGTGGCAGCCTGGATTTCTTGTTTGGATTTGGGATTGAGATTGGCGAGCGCAAACAAGCACAATTAGTCTTGCAAAAAAGCGAAGCTCTGTTTCACAAATTAGCGAACACTGTTCCGGGAGCACTTTACATATTCGTGCAGCATCCCGACGGCTCAGCCAATATGGAGTATATCAGTCCTCTGTGCCGAGAAATTCAAGAATTAGAGCCGGAGGAAATCCAGAACAACTCTGCTTTATTCTACGAACAAATGCACCCGGACGATCGCGCCAGTCACTTCGAGGCAATGGTCAAAAGTGCGACCGATCTCGAACTATTTTCCCACGAGTGGCGGATTGTGACACGATCGGGAAAACTCAAATGGCTGCAAGGTTATTCTCGACCCGAATTGCGCGAAAATGGAGATATTGTCTGGCACGGCATAATCATTGATACGAGCGATCGCAAACAAGCAGAACAAGAACTCCAACAAGCCAAAGAAGCCGCAGAAGCTGCCAACAAAACTAAAAGCATCTTTCTCGCCAACATGAGCCACGAATTGCGAACCCCCCTCAACGCCATTCTCGGCTTCGCTCAATTAATCGAACCCAGCGCTAATTTAAGTTTGCCGGAAAAAGAAAATATCCAAATTATTCGCCGCAGCGGAGAACACCTGCTCCAACTGATCAATCAAGTCTTAGACTTATCTAAAATTGAAGCTGGGCGCATGACACTCAACGCCAAAAGTTTTGACTTGTACTGCTTGCTCGGCGACGTGCAAAATATGTTCCAAATTCCAGCGCAAAATAAAGGATTGCAATTAATTATTGACTGCTCTTCCGATGTTCCCCAATACGTGCAAGCTGATGATGTTAAGTTGCGACAAGTGCTGATTAATCTATTAGATAATGCGCTTAAATTTACCAAAAATGGTTCAATTTCAGTCACAATAAGGCAGAATAAAAAAGAAATAATTAAGCCGAAAAAAGGCGAAATTTTCAAGATTATTGAAAATCCCAAAGCGGTATTTATTAACTGGGAAATTGCCGATACAGGAGTTGGCATTTCCCCCGAAGAATTAGACAGCATATTTGAATTATTCGTGCAAAGTTCATCGGGTAAAAAAGTTCAAAAAGGTACGGGCTTAGGATTAAATATCAGCCGCGAGTTCATAAAATTAATGGGGGGCGACATTACCGTCGAGAGCGAAGTAGGAGGCGGCACAGTCTTCAAGTTTGACATTCAACTTGTTACCGCAGCCGGTCCGGTTGAAGTCATCAATAAATATGTTGAAGTCAATGATGTATCGGAGAGTTCAAGTATTGTAACAGAAAAAATATCTGATAGTGCAGCAATATTTACGCTTGACTCGATGCCGAAAGTATCCCAAGAATGGACGAACAATCTAAAACAAGCAGTCCGTCAGGCTGACTTCGACTTGATTGCTACAATAATTGAGCAAATTCGCAGCGAGAATGATGCTTTTGCGGAAGTCCTGATGAATTATCTATATAATTTTAATTATCAAAAAATACTCGATTTGATGGCTGAAATTGAGCTGTAGGGCGCCCATTGCCCACTTTACCCTATAAACTTGCTGTCGGGTGCGCATTGCGCACCTAATGACTGATATCGATTCCGGTTGCACCGTCCGAATTGTTGACTGTTGACTGTTGACTGTTGACTGTTGACTGTTGACTGTTGACTGTTGACTAATGACTGTTGACTAATGACTAATGACTAATGACTAATGACTAATCTGTATCTTTTTTGATTGGTTTTTGTTGAGAAAAAACTCGACAGTTATCGAGGTCAATAAACAACTGTTCTTCTTGATGATTGTCTGACATATTCACTAAATTATACTGAACATTTTCTCCATAAATAGTTATAGCAATCTGGCAAACTTCTAAAAAATTAATGAGCCACTGACATTCAGCAGCCGAGTTATCTTGATAGTATTGAATTAATCGAGCACAACAAAGTTCTAAGTAGGTTCTAGAATACGGTGAAATCAAAATAATTTTGAGAATTATAATTGCTAGTGTTAAAGGATTGAGTTTAGTGGCGAACAGTACAAATAAGGCTGTCGGTTCCCCGGAATTTTCCACAGTCAAACATTTGATTAGATAATTGCAAGTTCTCAGATGCAGGGCGGTGGTCAAAGTTTCTTCGTCATTTTCGGTATGAAAATTATCTAAAATATTAATTATTTGTTCTTGATAAATATGAGTTAAATAAAGTTTTTCGTCGTACTCAAATAAATACTTAATCAGAGATTCCTTAAACTGCTTGTAGGTAATATTTTGACTCTGACTGATAAAAATCTTTGCTAAGCTGCGATAGCTGAAGGAGCCTCGGTTGACCAAAATTATTTTGATTAAACGCAGGGCTTCATCTCCTAAAAGTGTGGGATTATGATAATTATTTAATTTGGATGCGGCAGACTGAGAGCGAGAGGTATACATTGCTAGGTCAAACTTGTACTTGTCTTTGAGCTGGTGCGACAATAGTCTGGCTGTTTGGCGTTCTTCGGGGGTGTTTTTAGCATCTAGATATTGAGCGGCTAGCAAATAAGGCTGATAGCGAGAAGCCCAGTGATTTGGTATCGGCTGGTAGTCGGCGTACTTTAATACACATAACTTGAGGTCTTCATAGTCTTTGCTGCGGGCAAAGTTTGTCAGCCACACTCTCAGTATTTTGAGACAATTGTCCGGGTGGGGTTCGGTGAGGGTTCTCTCGTTAATAATTTTAATTAAGTCGCGACCAAGTTGGTATTCTCTCTGAGTGATCCAGTTATTTAATAAGATGTAACAGCAGCGTTTAAATAAGTTGTTAAATTCTAGTTGACTTTCAAATTCAATTATTGTGTGTAAAGCTTGAATTATTTTCTGGTTAGCTGGAGGAATCAGTTCGATAAATATGTTTTTAAAGTGCTGCAAAACTACTTCTGAGGCGGAGTTGTTGATGTGAGATATAAAAAATTTGTAAATGATATCTTGAGCTGCTGGAACAGTCAGCTCGGACTTTTTAAATTGACCTGTTGGTTGAGGCGCGAGCCCCTCGGGTAATATATTGTTTGTGAGAGCAGGCCAAACTTTTGACTTGGCTGTTTCGGATGGAGAAGAAAAGTGCTGATATCGCATAGCGTCCTCGCTCAGATGACCCATACACTATTATACTTATCATCGTTGATTTGCAGCTAATAATTTATTGTTTGAATTGACTTTTGTCAAGCTACAGTTAACCCCCCCGATCGCCTTTTTGTAAGGGAAAATCGAGGGGGTTAACTCTTATTTGTCAACTACCTGAGGATATCAAGCAGGCTTGGCTTGATCTCGTCTTTGCAGCAGGCGGGCAATTTCAGCTTTTTCTACAAGTCCGACGAGGACGCCGTTTTCGCGAATGACGGGGAGTTCTTGTACTTTAAGCTGTTCCAGGAGGGTGACGACTTCGAGGAGGGATAATTCGGGTTTGACGGTTGTGGAAAATTCGATCGGCTTGACGAGTTCTTTGACTAAAACTTCGGGCCAGCGTCCGGTAGGAATGGTTTTGAGGTCGTCGAGGTCGAGAGCCCCTACCAATTGTCCCGCATCATCGGTAACTAGGAACCGACGCCAGGTTTGATCCTTACCGATAACGTAGTTGTTGGCAAATTCTCTGAGGGATAAGTGTTCTGGGACGATCGGGCTTTCGGGGGTCAAAGCATCTGCGGCTGTCAGCCCTGCTAGTTGATTTTGCACTGTGGCATATTGTGCAGATTTGCCGGCATTTTGCAGTAAGAACCAACCGATTACTAGATTCCAGATATTGCCGAATAAGCCTGTAGCAATGGCAATCCAACCAATTATTTGACCGACGCGGCTAGCAAAAATTACACCTTTGTAAGGGTTGCCGGTAATTTTCCAGACGATCGCTTTGAGGATGTTGCCACCGTCGAGGGGCAAACCGGGAATTAAGTTAAATAAGGCTAAAGCTAAGTTGATTGAAGCTAAAAGTCCGAGGATGGCGGCTGCGGGGCCTGTGAGACCAGCACCGATGCCGATCGCTGTTAACAAACCGGATAAAAATAAGCTGACCAAGGGGCCTGCAATGGCTACCCAAAATGCTTCGGCTGGGGTTTTGGATTCTCTTTCTAAATTAGCCAGTCCGCCAAACAGAAATAGCGAAATGGATTTCACGCCAATTCCCTGTTTAATGGCTACCCAACTGTGTCCTAATTCGTGGGCTAAGACGGAAGCAAATAACAGTAACGCTGTGAATAATCCCAGCATCCAGGGCGCTACGGGGCCCAAGGTGGGAAACAGGGCAGCTAATGCGCCACCGTACTGCCAGGTTACTAAACCCAGAACTAAAAACCAAGATGCGTTGACAAAGAAGGGAATCCCAAACAGGTTGCCGACGCGAAATGTACCGTTCATAATGGCTACCTCTGATTTTACGAATGAGAGGTTTTTCTCTCTGTCTCCTTATCGTAACGAAACGTAACGAGGATGTTAATGCTTCAATTAGGGTGTTATCCGTCTGTGGAGGTTCGGTTTGCGGAATAATCACCGCCGGCTGCGGTTGGGGCCGCCAAGGGTTAAAACCCCTGTCTCAAAGCGTCATGAACAGGGAAGATGCCTGTTCCACCACAGAGGAATTTTCTTTTTGCACCTCTGTCATGAACAGGGAAGATGCCTGTTCCACCACAGAGGAATTTTCTTTTTGCACCTTTGTCATGAATAGGGAAGATGCCTGTTCCACCACAGAGGAATTTTCTTTTTGCACCTTTGTCATGAATAGGGAAGATGCCTGTTCCACCACAGAGGAATTTTCTTTTTGCACCTGTGTCATGAACAGGCAAGATGCCTGTTCCAGCACAGAGGAATTTTCTTTTTGCACCTTTGTCATGAATAGGGAAGATGCCTGTTCCACCACAGAGGAATTTTCTTTTTGCACCTGTGTCATGAACAGGCAAGATGCCTGTTCCACAACAGAGGAATTTTCTTTTTGCACCTGTGTCATGAACAGGCAAGATGCCTGTTCCACAACAGAGGAATTTTCTTTCTTGTGGGGTGGACACGCGAGCCCGCCCCTAAAAGCCTTATTGAGAATGGTGCAACCTATGAGTTTCAAGCAACTTTAGCTATAATGACTTACCCTAAGAATAGTTTTAGTGCTAATCATTATGCCAGAATCTTTTTTGCTCGGCCGGCTGCTGCTGCAATTCAACAGCGAAGCCGCTGATATTATTACAGACTTATCCGCTGTTGCTTTAACTCCAGACGGCAATTTGTGGGTGGGTTCCGATGAAACGACTTCCCTCGAGCGTTTGTCGCCTGTCGGACCTCATATTTTTGGAAAACATCAAAGATTTGCGCTCGCAGATTTTATCGATCTACCTGGAAAATGCGAAATCGATATCGAAGGAATGGATTTCAGCAGCGATTATCTTTGGCTGGTCGGTTCTCACAGCACAAAACGCAAAAAAACTAAAGGCAAAGACCCCGACAAAGACATTGAAAAATTAACACAAATCGAGACAGAGGTCAACCGCTATTTGCTGGCACGAATTCCTGTAAAAAACGGGACTTTGTGCAAGTCAATTTCCCATCCTGAAAATCCCAAAAACAAACTGAAAGCTGGATACCTTCAGCGGACAAAAACGGGGAATTTGCTGACTGATGCGCTGAAAGATGACAGGCACCTCGGCTTGTATTTATCTGCGCCGATTCCGAGTAAAGAAAATGGGTTTGATATTGAAGGGTTGGCGGTGCGGGGCGATCGCATTTTGCTTGGTTTGCGGGGGCCGGTGCTGGGGGGTTGGGCGATAATTTTAGAAATAGAAGTTGAAGAGGCAGAACCGGGAGTTTTAAGGCTTAAGGAAATTGGGAAAGGAGGCAAATTGTACAACAAACATTTTGTTGATTTGAACGGTTTGGGCGTGCGAGAATTGTGCTGGAACGGGAAAGATTTGATTGTTTTAGCCGGGCCGACGATGACTGTATCGGGGGCGATGAGGGTTTTTCGGTTAAAGGGGATTTTAGGGCGATCGGGCGACAGTATTACTGGACAAGATGGGGGAGATTTGGAGGTATTGTTTGACTTGCCTTTTAAAGTTGGTACGGACAATGCTGAGGGGTTGAGCCTGTTTCCATATTTGGACAGGCAGAATTCGCTGTTAGTGGTTTACGATTCGCCGGATGCGGGGAGAATGGTTGAAAAAAATGCTATTCTTGCGGATATTTTTAAATTAGGTTCGTAGTTGCGCTGTCTTCGCTAAAAAGGTTTAAGATAACTGTCCATAAACTCTTGTAGGCTAGTAGCAGTAGTAGGGTGCGTCAGAAGGGGAGATATTTGGGAGAATTAATTAGACCTTAACTGACGCACCCTACAAGTGGGGTTAATTGTCGATCGCATCCCTTCGCCGCTGGCTGTAGTGTTTCAATTCATCAATTAAGTGAGTATCGTTAGAAGCTGTTCTCGCTCCCGCTTCCGCCGCCCAGCGCTTCAAATCTTCAATTTGCGATCGCGCGATCGCAGCTAAAGGTACAGTATCCTCGATCGACCTCAAAATATCCTCTGTCATCAAATCCCGGCGCTGTCCGTTGACAAAAGTGCCAAAGGCTCGATACAATCCATCAATTACAACTTGCTCGATTTCTGCACCGCTAAAATTCTCAGCGCGTTTCGCCAAAACTCCCAAATCAAACTCGCGCAATCTAGTCGGCCGCAAACGCTGCAAATGCACTTTAAAGATATCTTGCCGTTCCGATTCTGAGGGCAAATTCAAAAAGAAAATTTCATCAAATCTGCCCTTTCTCAGCAACTCTGCCGGCAAAATCCGCACGTTATTTGCAGTTGCGACGATAAACACCGGACTGGTTTTTTCCTGCATCCAAGTGATCAAACTGCCGAATACCCGGCGCGAAGTTCCCGAATCGCCGTCGCCACCGCTGATAATGTTGCCGAAGGCTTTATCTATTTCATCGATCCACAAAACGCAAGGTGCGATCGCCTCTGCCAATTGTATCATTTGCCGGACGCGGCTTTCGCTTTCCCCGACAATGCCACCAAACAACCTCCCAGTATCCAACCGCAACAGCGGCAAACGCCATTCGCAAGCAATAGTTTTCGCAGATAAAGATTTGCCAGTTCCTTGAATTCCTACTAACAAAACGCCTTTAGGATTGGGTATTCCGTAGCGGCGCGCCTCGTCAGTAAAAGCATCTTGCCGCATCTTTACCCACTGTTTCAAATTCTCCAATCCGCCCACACTTTTTAGAGATTCTCGGGAATTGAAAAACTCCAATATTCCCGTCTGGCGAATTGCTTGCTGTTTCTCCTCCAAAACTCCGTCAATATCTGATTCGTTGATTTGCTGTTTGGCGGCCAAAGCTTTAGCCAAAACCCGCCCGATTCGAGCCCGGCTCAAACCCTGACAAGCTTTAACCAACTGTTCCCTTGCTAAACCGCTAACTTGCAACTGTTGCGGCTTTTCCACAACGTGGGAAATTAAACTGTCGATTTCTTGGACGTTCGGCAAAGGAAAATCAATTACTGTCACTTCTTCTTTCAATTCTTCTGGCAATTCCACGGCGACAGAAGTGAGGATGATAGTTTTTTTGCTGCGCTTCAATTCCCGCGTTAAATTCCGCAATTCCCGCACTACCGGCGCATTTTTTTCGGTGTAGGGATATTTCAAAACAGGGTGCAAATCCCGCAGGACAAATATGGTATATTCTTCAACAGCAGTTTTGCCGATGCGATCGAGCGCCGCCATTACCGAACCTTTCCCAGAACCGTTATCCTCCCAGCCGCGCACGAGATCCCACCGCAATATCCGGCGCGTGGGAGTTACTTGCAGCGCTACTTGGGCAATTACAGCCTCGATCGGTTCCTCCTCTGCCCCGACAATGTACAGCAGCGAATAGCGGGCGCGAATCATCAAATCTAGTCGCTTTACCAGTGCCTCGAAAGGGTTATTTTTACCGCCATTGAGGGCATCTAATTCTCGGGAGTGGGGGTAATTTTCTGTCATTTTATTTGATATCTTTTGATATCTTAGATGTATATTCAACTTTATTAAATGTTTTGTTTCCCGTACAGACTCTAGCCCTTAAAAAGCATTTAAGCGGAGTCAAAGTTTGTAGTAATGACTTGACTCCTTAACAACTATTTAGGCGGGCTAAAGTCCGTACTGCGAACGTTAAAATTATAACAGAATAGTGAGCAGTTGGCTACCTAGCAACTTTTCGAGCTTGTTTCACCATTTCAATAAGAGTGTGGTGAGCATCTTCGGCATCTGTTAAAGTGCGATCGAAATTTACTCTGATAGGCAAACTTTCGCCATTGACTTGAGCTGTTAAATCCATGCCGTTCGCATCAATAGCCAGCATTTGAGCGTTTGTCGCCTCCGGTTTGCCGCCAAATGCTTGAGCGTACAGCACTACAGCACTAGCGTGGTCTTCGTTCATGTGAGTGCAGATGCGATCGCTAATCTCAGTGGAAAACTGTTCTGACATGGGACATTCCTCATATGCAATATCGATCGATTGTACTGCGATCGGAGTTGACAAAATACTTCGCAATTTGCTAAGATGAAATTCAAATGATTCTAGCGAGAGTCCAATCGATGCGTAATTTAGTTTTTTATCCAGGAACTATATGCACGTTATCTCTCAATCAGCACTCAGGAAATTCTGGGAAAAGTATCCTGATGCCGAAACAAGTCTGCGCTCTTGGTACAAACGAGCAACAACAGCCGAGTGGTCAAATTTAGCTGAAGTGAAAGCAGTTTTTTCCTCAGCCGATATAGTTGGAAACTTTACTGTTTTTAACATCAGAGGTAATAACTACAGACTGATTACCTTCATAGATTATGAATATCGGCCTAAAAAAATTTTTATTCGCTCTGTACTTACTCATGAAGAATATGACGAAGATAAATGGAAAAAAGACTCGTGGTATGAATGATAATGTGATCATTTTAAAACTTACGCAATAATCCTAGGGATAGGGGCAATTCCCGTAGTTGCCCCTACATTCACACCATATAGCGGTTCTCAAAAAAGTGAGGTATGCCCTATGCCCTATGCCCTATGCCCTATGCCCTATGCCCTATGCCCAGTCGTACCTCATCTTTCTGAGAAATGCTATACATATATTGAGGATATGCGTAATTCCTGTCTTTTTTTAATATAGGATACTCACATGAACAACTCTAGCGCTTATATCGAACTACTCAAAACATTTCCTCCCCGACCCATAACTGGTGAAGAGGAATTAACTGCAACTCAAAAAGTGATCGATTCTTTGTTGGACAAAGGCGAACTAACTCCAGACGAACGCGACTACCTCCATGTACTAGGAACTATGGTTTATCAGTACGAGCAAACTTTAGAACCCATACCTGACATTTACGGAGTAGAACTATTAAAGGCTTTAATCGAAGAATTTGAACTCAGACAAAAAGACCTAGTTCGTATTTTTAAAACCGAGTCTATTGTCTCAGATATCCTCCGTGAAAAGCGCCAACTTACAACCGAACACATACAAAAACTTGCAGAGTTTTTCTGCGTCTCGCCGGCTGTTTTCTTTCCGCTGCATCCAGTTAAAACAACTGCTTGAAATTCAAGCGAGCGTTTTGGGCGGCCTGGTTTTAATAAAACTTTGGGTAATGCTATGAAAAATTTCTGTTGCATAGCTTTTCATAATTAATATTATTACCTCCACCCATCCCACGGGCTGACCTCAATCACCCCAGAGGGTTTGAACACTACCTTAAATTGACTAAAATGCTTTGGTTGAGGAGCCACTTTACGAAAGGAAGAAAGAGGAACTTCTTGAATAAAATCACTCGCTGCTTGGTTCAGCGGCTGACAATCGGTAATTACCCCTTCTTCATTCACGGTAACGCGATAAACTAATGAAGTGTTGAAGCTGGGATTCGAGCGCCAACTATTGTCAATTTGGTCGTAAACTTTCCGGTTCAACTGTGCAATTTCACCGGGCGAGATAATTTCAGAAGGTGTTGCCTCTACCTCTGGCACTGGAGAGTTAACCTGAGTCGCAAGCGGGACAGGTACAGGCCAAAGCTTAATAGTTTCATCTGCGCTACCGCTGGCTAAGACAGTATCTTGAGAACTAAAAGCGACTGACCAAACTGGCTTAGAATGCTCCGCAAAATTTGTCCTCAGTTCACCTGTTTTCACGTTCCACAGCTTAATAGTTTTGTCGTAGCTGCCACTAGCTAAAGTCTGTCCGTCCGGGCTAAAAGCAACTGAGAGCACCGCGCCGGAATGCCCTGTTAATGTGTGCAGAACTTTGCCATTGGTAAACTGCCACAGCTTAACAGTTTTATCCGCACTGCCACTCGCTAAAGTTTTCCCGTCAGGACTGAAAACAACTGATTTCACCGGCCCGGAATGCCCAGTCAGCGTGTAATTACCGCCATCATCAAGCCACCAAATCTTGATAGTTCCATTCTCGCTGCCGATTGCCAAAATTTTACTGTCTGGGCTAAAAGCGACAGATTGAATCCAGTCTGTATCTGGAAGTGTGCCCAGTAGTTTGCCCTCGGGAAACTTCCACAATTTTACAGTTTTGTCGGTACTTCCAGAAGCGAGTAACATTCCATTAGGACTGATACTTATTGCCTTGACATCATCCGCATGACCTTTCAAGGTATTGATGAGTATGCCAGTTTTGAGATTCCACAATTTAATCCGGTTATCCCAACTCCCGCTAGCCAAAAGATTGCCATCAGGACTGATGGCGAGGGATTCAATTGCATCGGTATGTGCTTTTAAGGTGTAAAGTAATTGGCGGGTTTGCAAGTTCCAGATTTTGATAATGCCGCGATAACTGCCGCTGGCTAAAGTTTTGCCGTCTGGACTGAGTGCGATCGCGTAAATCCACCCTGAATTATCTTTAAAACTGCTCAAATATTGACTGAACAGCCCCGGTTTAAACTGAGATAGAGTTGTTTCCGATTCGGAAAATGACCTAGACCCGCCGATGCCGGCTGCAGTTACAACTGCTGTTAATGTCAAGGCTGCTGAAACTTTCCCTTTAAATGCTTTTGATATCATAAATATGACCTCCAAAACTCAGTTTATGTAAAATAAACTCCCCGATTTAAAGCCCAGGAATTGAGCGAGGAGGTTTCTGCGACATTCTACCTTTAAAAAATGCTATCCCACAGTCTTGTTTCCCACTGTTACTTTGCCTTCTTTGAGCTGATGTTTTTGTTGTCTAGATTGGCGCTGAATCAAGACTCGACAGAGGAATAAAACTATTATGGCAGTTAGACCTGCAATTCCAACAGGCGTTAAATATGTCCAGTGACCAGTCATTCTCTCCCAGATATGCCAGGTTACTAAAAACATAGCAAGGTAAGTGAGACCCTGCAATTTTTTCCAATTTTTCTTGAGTCTTTTCACACTCCAATCGTTAGAGGTGATAGCCAAAAGAGTTAAAATAATGAATGTTGATACTCCCTGGAAGTAAACAAAATAAGTTTTGAGATCGAAGACATCAAAGTTTCTTTGTTTGAAAAAGATGAATGCGTGAAGTACAGCTAAAAAGAAAGAAAGCAGACCAATGAGGCGCCGATATTTCAGCAGCCATTGGGGAATGCCAGTTTTTTTTGTGATAGGGAAAACCATTCTCAAATTTGTGGGAAGCAGTGTGAGAATATAGGCTGTTAAGGCTGCGAATCCCAGGAGACTCGCCTGAGAAAATGTGTCTAAATCCATTGTTGAAAGTTGCATAAATTACTCTTATTGCTAAAGAGGTAAACTTTAATTCTACGTAGGCTAGCATTGGAAAATCGCTATGTCAATTAACTTTTAAGTGGATAAAAAGTATTCGCAAAAATAGCTGGTTAAAAGTTGAGTTTTTAACTCAATCCAATGTCAGCTAATGCTGACATTAGATTGAGGAGATTACCTGAACATTGGGCTAGGTAGGGTGCCAAACTACAAACTGGTAAGACCCCCTTTCCATAAGAGAGGATTGAAGTCCTCACTACAAACTGCACAGCCTAACTAAAAGATCGATCGTCAAACGGCAATTCATCAAACCGCGAATTAATATCAGCCTCAGCATTCGCAACAGGGGAATTAGCGCGAGATGCCGGCGGCTTAACAGAATTCACCTTGGCTATCGGTAACTTGGCAGCAGGTTCCGATTTCTGTAGGTTAACTACAGGTAATTCTGCTCCATTTTCTCCATTTTTGCTGGTTTGATTCCACATCATCATTCCCAGCAAACCGTCAACCAAACCGCCACCGCTACCGTTGCCTGTTACCGCAACATCTGGCACAACTCGCACGTTGCGATCGCCTATAATTTGCATTAACTGCAAAGCCGTATAACCAGAACCTCCCAAAGCCACAACACCCGCTCGATAAGCTTCAGCTTGAGCATTTCCCTTCACCCGAATCGACTCAGCTTCGCCTTGAGCTTGTTTCACCTGAGAATTTGCTTTCAACTCAGAAATCTTGACACCTTGCTCGGATTTCACCATCTCTTGTTGAATCTCAGCCAGCGCCGTTTCCCGCACCAATTGTTGCCGCTGAGTTTGTGCTACTTGCTGCACCTCATAAGTTTTGCACTGTTCCTCAGCAATTTTGCGATCGGTTTGAGTTTGCATTAACTCTGCGGGCGGCAATATATCCCCGATTAAAGTATCAATTGCCTGCACGTCGTAGGTTCGCAAAGCTGCTTTGATATACTCGGCGGCTTCCGCTTGTCTGCCGCTTCTTGCGGAGAGAAAATCTAATACAGAATAAGCTTGAGCAGAATTGCGGAAATAATTCCCGATTGTCGGCTGCAAAACGTGGTCTACTAAATTCTGCATCGAACCGACGCGAGAAATGACTTTTGGAGCATCCAAGGCTCCAACGTGAATAATCTGAGCTACTTCTAAATCAAAGGCGAAACCGTCTTGAGAACGCACGGTTAAAGACGAAAGTTTAGAATCGTAACTGTGCCGTTCTGTTTTACCAGACCAATTCAAAACAATATTTGTGGTCGGCACTAACTCTACTTTCAAAATGCGAGTATTCAGCGGATGTTTCCCCGGATAAAGAGGAGTCACCCACACGCCTTTATTGCCGACATTTACTAAATTTCCGTGAGTGAAAGCAGCACCGCTGACATCTTCCGAGGTTTTGCCGACATAAGAAATCACCGCGCCGACATAGCCGATCGGGATTTCGGTCATCGCCACTTGGTCAACGCCCACAAACCAAGGATTTAAGTTCCACGAACCGGAAAGCAACACCTGTTCCTGCAAACCGCGCCGCCCGCCAGCGGCGATAAATTTTTGCGCGTTTTGGAAGTTGTCGTGATTCGGAATAATCGGGCCGGCAATTTCGCCATCTTGAATCGGAACGCCATCAAAAGTTGTGACAATTCCTACTTTGTCGGGGGCAATTTTGTACAGCTTCAATAGTTCTGCTGTCATCCCGTGCTTGGCAGCATTTGCCGCTGTAATTACTGTAAATAATGCTGTATTAATTCGATAGCTACCGCCAGTCACAATGCCGAGTTGTCTACCTTTTTCGCCGCCGCCTTTGAGGAATTTGCGAGCATCTTGAAAATTGTCGCATTCTGTAATTTTGCCGAGGATGCGCTGCGGCGGAATTGACTGACCACCTGCTGCGATAATCAGAGCAATTTCACCTTGGGGAACTACAGTCAGAGACTCTTTGCGAACGTTGTACTGCAAAGGCCAATAACCCCAGTGCCAACCGGGGGGCAAAGTATCAGCTTGATATCCAGCTTCTCCGTTTAAGGCAATTAAATCTCCGGGGGGTAAAGACTTGCCGCCGAAGCTAAACTTTTTACTGACAATGCCCACTTCGCGATCGCCAATTACTACCAATCCGCCAAAAAATAGCGGCAGCACTAGAATAATTATCATACCGCCGATCGCGATCGGGATAAATCCGCCCGGATCGAGCTGCATTGTCTGCACGGGAACAGTGGTACGCAACTGCCCTAACTGCAAGCTAGAATCTGGTTGGGCGGCTAGCTGAGTCGAGGTTTGATTAGCGGGGGGGATATTGCTAGCCGCTAATACCGGCGAGGGTTTCAAACTGGTTGTTGCACTGAGGGCTAAAGACGCCGAAACAGCGGCTGCTAACTGTTTTAAAACGCGGACTTTGACTTGAGACTTGGACAAAAATGAATAAAGCATTTTTTTGAGAAGGGCTAATTTGTCCTATTAGCTCTACCTTAGCCTCGATCAAAAGTTTTGACGTAAAACTTAAGGTCTTATTTATCATTATTTGCGGTCATAATAGTCATATTTATCAGTAATATCGATTCCGGTTGCACCGTCCGTCATTGTTCACTGTTGACTGTTGACTGTTGACGGGCGGGTCAAAAACGGGAATCATTGTTGAATGTTGACTGTTGACTAATGACTAATGACTAATGACTAATGACTAATGACTGTTGACTGTTGACTGTTGACGGGCGGGTCAAAAAAATGAAAATTGCGCGAATTATTTGTTGCAGCTTGATTCGACTTTACGCCCGACTTTTGAAGCAAGGATTTGAGCTCATTCCGGCCTGACTGTCGGAATTGATATGATTCACGATCCAGCAGCGCCACTAAACCTTGCCGCACAATATAAGGAATGAGAATTAAATAACTTCCACAAGTTTGTGGGATGGGCGTCCCGCCCGTCC
>NZ_JANMZH010000023.1:0-1946 GCF_031383065.1 Microcoleus sp. OTE_8_concoct_300
GGACGGGCGGGACGCCCATCCCACAAACTTGTGGAAGTTATTTAATTCTCATTCCTTAATTGCTATTAGTATCAAAATCAGAAGCTCCCTGTTTCGTTATGATTGAATTCGAGCGCTTTTTCCGCCTGTCTAATTAGGCTGGCAGTGCAGCTTGATCGCCGCGATTTTTAAGAAAATAACGGTTCAATTATCGCTCAGACATTGCAGTATAATCTACTTGGATAAAAAAAACAAAACTACTCATTGGGAGCAATTTTTACCTCAATCTCTTCGTCAGAGCCAGCCAATACAAACAAATTGTGGGTTCTCTCGTCAACACAGATGAGGTGAATAGGTTGCAATGCCAAATATGTCAAGTAGGGGCGGGTTTTACGAACAATCTTTCATTCACATCGACAATATCTATAAACCCGCCCTCACCCAGGCGACTTTCAGACTCCAAGATAACGCCTGTGAGTGCAGCAAAGAGTTATGGAATTTGGTTTGTGGCTCTTGACAACCCTGTATTACATATGTAGTATAGAGTTACGTTAGAAAAGCTCGATCGACCGACACCAGCAAACAAAATTGAGAAAAAACCTATGCAACCCATCCGACAAGGCGACGTAATTCTCACCCCCGTACCGAAAATCCGAGGAGAAAAAAAATCTCACCTAACTCTCGCCGAAGGTGAAGTCACGGGACATTCTCACCAGATTATTGAGGGACAAGCTGAACTTTACGAAAAAGACGGCACTCTGTACTTGCGGGTGCTTTCACCGACAGCTTTATTGAGTCACGAAGAACACCATGCGATCGCAATTCCCGAAGGTAATTGGATGGTGCGAATTCAGCGCGAATATGAGCCCCAAGGCTGGCGGTATGTCGCAGACTAAGGTTAAAAAACTGACGCCAGAACAAGCAGCTTTGATTCCAGTTTATCGCCAAAAGTGGAGAGCGATCTCGCTTTCCACTGGCCCGATAAATCGCTCGCAAGCGGAGGAAACAGTTAAATCGGCTTACAGTGCGATCGGCCTAAAAGCACCGGAAATCATTTTTGTCGATCGCCCCTACGAAGCTGCCGATCTCATCCTCAGTCGAGTTGACAATCCCAGCAGCGAACTGCGGAGCCAATTCGAGACAAAACTTCGCAGCCAGCTAGAAAAACAACTGCGGGGTTATTTGGGGAGCCAACTAGAAACCGAACTGCAAAGCCAACTGCAAACTCAACTTTCAGCTCGACTTTATACTCAACTGCAAGCGCAAATGTGGGAGCTGCACCGCAATTATTTAGCTGGCTTCATAGCAAGCCAATTGCCACCGGAAGAGGTGTTCAATGAGCCGAGTCGAGACTTTTACTGGCAAAGATTAGGAAGAGAACTATTCAGTAATTGCATTCAACCAGTATTGTGGGCTGCTTATGGCAGTTTCTTGGATTTTTGCCTTTCCGTTCTAAATTTACCTCATTCCTACGGCAGAAATTGGATAGTTTTTCAATCCATTGTCCGGGATTGCGGCTTGATTTATCCCTATGACAAAGTTTGCATTGTCTGTGAAAAGCCGTTAGCGAAGCCCTCGAAGAGGATCGCACTTTCCGTTGACAGCAACCACCGCTTGCACGCCGAAGGAAAACCGGCGGTACGGTTTGCTGACGGTGTTTCGATTTACGCCTATCACGGCGTTATCTTGCCCGAATGGTACGGCAGGCTGCACCCGGACCAGTGGCAGTCTAAGTGGGTGTTGAAGGAACAGAATGCGGAAGTTCGGCGTGCGTTAATTGAGGGAATTACTTACGATCGCCTTTGTCAAGAATTAGCGGTGACAGAATTAGATAGTTGGCAGGAATACACTCTATTAAGCATCAAGTTTGACGATGATTTTAATAACGCGGGTAATCCAAAGCCAGTTTATTTGTTAAAAATGACTTGTCCGAGCACGGGACACATTAGACCTCTTGCAAAAATAAC
>NZ_JANMZH010000024.1:0-3159 GCF_031383065.1 Microcoleus sp. OTE_8_concoct_300
GGACGGGCGGGACGCCCATCCCACAAACTTGTGGAAGTTATTTAATTCTCATTCCTAAGCGAGTATTCTGATGAAAAATTGTGTACAGTCGATGCGTTCTATGTCTGGCAGAAACCAATAGCTTAATCACACTTTGCTATACAATAGAGCATTAAGGGATTGGGGAAAAATCGGGGCGAACTCTACCCGATATTCCCCATAACCAATCACCAATCACCAAGGGCTGCCAATCATCACAAAAGCCGACCAATAATAAGGATGCGACAACTGTAAATCCGCAAACCCTTGCAGCGAAGCCGGCAACTCCACCCCCTCACCCCGACTCGAACCCCGCAATCTGCCACCCTCCAAACGCACCTCTCCCCGCAACATCGCAATTTGCGCTTGTCGCAGCGCCGCCCCCTTAATTCGCGCCGTCTTCAACTGCTGGTAAAACTCACTCATCAATCCCAAAGTACCTTCATCTGAAACGTACCACAAACTCCCCACAGCCGTTTGCACCCCGGCTTGCAGCGCCAACCCTCCAAAACCCAACTCCGCCTGTGCATCTCCCACCGCAGTCCGACAAGCACTTAAAACTAACAGATTCACCTGCGGATCATTCAATCTCAAATCCCCCAATTGATCAAGTCGCAGCCGACTATCCCACAACTGAATAAAAGAATTACTCGGTACTCCCGGTCGAAATTCGCCGTGAGTAGCTAAGTGAATAATCCCAAAAGGCTGGCTTTGATGCTGTCGCTTCAAATTCTCCAAGGTGAAACCCTCATTCAGAAAACTAACTCCCGGCCACTCTCGGGAAATAGTTGCTATTTCAGCAGGAACCGCAAGCAAAGGATTCAACTCGGAAAATTGCGACGCACCCATTGCTAAAACTTGAGAATTTCTGATATCGACGTAGCGACTATCTGTTAAATTAATGCTGGGCATGAGGCTGAGACTGTACTTTTCCACCAAAAATTGCTGTCCGTCGTGCAAAGCAGCAAAGGGTATACCTCTCAAACCCCGATCGACAACAAAGGAAATAGTATCGGTTTCGCACTTTTTCAAACTGTCCTCTAAAGGCGCAATCATCCACTTATAAAGCTGTTGAGAAGATGGTAGATAACTCGTAGTACCCCGCACGCCCGGTTTAGTAATCTCATCCCGGAACTGAGTTACAACTCTCAGCACTTCTTCCCGGTTCGCTGACGGCACGCTTTTGTAAACCACTTCACCGCAAGAAGTTATTAAAACTAAATTTAATTTTTCCGGCTGCGAGAACAGATAAATTAAGCTGGGTTTCGTGCGCGTTTCTGCGCCGATGGATGCTAACTTTTTTTTGATTTCCTCCGTGGATATCGACTCGTCGCTGATGTTACTGCCGAAATATTCCTGGAATTCTTGGCTGAAAGATTTGTCCAGCAGAGACAAAGCGGCCGATATATTGCCGACCTCCAAGTTCCTGCCGATGTCTCTGCGAAATGCTGACTGAATAACTGAATCTCTGATATTTAAATTGATGAAATTTCTCAGTCCTCTGGGAGATTGGATTCTTTCGGGCGGCATCCTGTCTCCGGGTTTTCCCATATCTCGCGCTATTCTGTTTTGGTTCTGCAGCTGTTCGGGCGTCAAGGGTTGGTTGGGTTCGGAAAAAAACTGTCCCCCTCTATCCAATGGCGGTCTATCCCCTGGTAATCTTGGCGGCGGGGGATTATTGGAATCAGGGGGATTAGGAGGATTAGGAGGATTAGGAGGATTAGGAGGATTAGGAGGATCTTCGAGCGTTGGTTGGTTGGTAGTGATGATCGCACTATTGCCTTGAGTGTAAGAACTTATGAAAGATCGCCCCTGAGTAATAGTACCCAAAGCATTGCTGGCGATCGCCCCTGCAGTACCGTTAGTCGTCGCATCTCCCACCGCAAAAGGCGTCGGCGGATTGACATCGCCGCCGCCGTGGGCGATCGTAACTGTACCGGCTTGAGTGCCGCTAAGAGTCGAGATGCTAACACCAGTGCCGTTTTGGTCAAAAGTACCCGTCACTCGAACTAAACCCGGAGTTGCGATATCAACCTTAGCGCCCGGAGCATAGATCGACCCAATCCTAATATCATTTTGAGCGTTAAGATTTACTGTAGAAGTGCGATCTGCTCCAACAGCATTAACATTTATTCGTCCAATTCTGATTTCGTTTCCTCCTAAAATTCCCACCCTTTCAGCAGCATTTATATTGCCAGTGCTGACAGTTCCTCTGCTGCTAGTGATATCAACTCCAACTCCCTGCAAATCTCGTGAATTTACATCGAGCGGCGCTCTTAAATTGACATTTCCTGTGGTGGCGTTCGTATTGCCAAAAATATTAATACTTCCCGAATTGCTAATTACATTAACTCCCACTCCCCGCAAATCCCCTGAATTCACCTCGAGCGGCGCTGTTAAATTGACATTTCTTGTGGTGGCGTCGGTATTGCCAAAAATATTAATACTTCCCGAATTGCTAATTACATTAACTCCCACTCCCCGCAAATCCCATGAATTCACATTGAGCATCGCTCTTAAATCGACATTTCCTGTGGTGGCGTCGGTATTGCCACTAATATTAATTCTTCCCGAATTGCTAATTACATTAACTCCCACTCCCCGCAAATCCCCTGAATTCACCTCGAGCGGCGCTGTTAAATTGACACTTCTTGTTGTGGCGTCGGTATTGCCGATCGCAATCCTTCCCGAATTGCTGTTTACATTAACTCCCACTCCCCGCAAATCTCCTGATTTTACATCCAGTGGCGCTGTTAAATTAATAGTATTTTCGGTTGCTGTAGCGCTTCCAATATCCAACCTTCCCGAAGTGCTATTTACATTAACTTTTGTTCCTAGCAAATTCTCTGAGCTTACATTCTCAGAAGCTATGACATTAATATTCCCAATTGATGTAGTATTGCCGATCGCAATATTTCCCCGATCGCTAGTGAGATCCACTACTTCCCCCAGCAAACTCCCTGCATTTAAGTTCCTGGTTGATCTCAAAGCAATCCTAGCCGCCGGAGCATTAATGGAATCAACGATAATATTATTTTGGGCATCCAGATTGACTGTGGGAATGATGGGATTAACTGGATTTGTGGCGACAGGATTAACAGTTATTGCCCTTGTGTTGATGTCCTGTCCCGCTACAATTCT
>NZ_JANMZH010000028.1:0-5109 GCF_031383065.1 Microcoleus sp. OTE_8_concoct_300
ACTGTTAAGTCGATTTTAAACTGAGATGTTGCACCATTGTCAATAAGCTTTTTATGAACAGGCAAGATGCCTGTTCCACAAAGAGTGAATTTTCTTGTGGAACAGGCATCTTGCCTGTTGCTGACAATGGTACGCTCTGGGATAGAATTTAAGGAACAAATCCCAAAACCTGTTACATCCAACATTCCTCACCTAAAATACAGAAAAGTCTCAACTTAAACTGTATTTAAGTAGCGTGTATTACCCCCAGGAAAGGGCGAATATGTTTCAGACAGCACTCAACCAAGGTACGACAGCAACGGATACAGCGCTTGACGTTGAACTCCGCAAGGTCTTCAAGGTATTTAACGGCGAAACCGCAGTCCGCGGAGTAGACCTCAGCATTCGCCAAGGAGAATTTTTTAGCATTCTCGGGCCTAGCGGCTGCGGCAAGACTACGACCCTGCGGTTAATCGCTGGGTTCGAGACTCCCTCGGCGGGCGAATTGATGATTCGCGGCCAGTCGATGACCAACACTCCAGCTTACCGCCGTCCGGTAAATACTGTGTTTCAAAGCTATGCTTTGTTCGGACACATGAATGTCTGGGACAATATCGCTTTTGGATTGCGGATAAAAAAGCTCGGGAAAGCGGAAATAGAAGAACGGGTACGGTCCGTTTTGCAATTGGTGAAAATGGAATCTTTCGCCAACAGGTTTCCCGGTCAAATGTCGGGCGGCCAGCAGCAGCGGGTGGCTTTGGCGAGAGCTCTGGTAAATCGACCGGCGGTTCTGCTGCTGGATGAGCCCCTGGGTGCTCTGGATTTGAAGTTGCGGAAGCAGATGCAGTTGGAACTGTCGAATTTGCATCAAGAATTGGGTTTGACTTTTGTGATGGTGACTCACGACCAAGAAGAGGCGATGAGTCTGTCTGACCGGATTGCTGTGATGCACGAGGGCAGGATTGAACAAATTGGCTCTCCTGAAGAAATTTATGAGTGCCCGCAGACGGCTTTTGTGGCGGATTTTATTGGGGATACGAATTTGTTTGCGGGTACGGTAGAATCGATCGACCGATCGACTATCACAGTTCGCACATCAGCCAATCTGACAATAATCGTTCAGCAGTCGGATATGTGGAGTGGTGTCACAGGCGACTCTGTTGTGGTCAGCGTCCGGCCGGAAAAAGTATATTTGAATCTTTACCAGCCGGAAGTGTCGGTCAACTCTTTTGAAGGGCGACTCAAAAATACTATGTACATGGGCACGCACGTTCATTACGTGGTTGAGTTGGCGTCGGGCGATAAAATTACAGTGCGCCAGCCAAATACCGGTGGCTCTTTGCCCGATCCGCACACGCCGATTTACGCTTACTGGGGAACTAATGATTGTCTCGCTTTGACCGATCGAGCATAATTACGAAAAAAGTTCGGCAACGAACACGCGATCGAGATTTAACGGATGTCACGGAGGTCGGGAAGTTCGGCAACCTGCAGTGTACGGGATTTAACGGATTTAATGGATGGATGTTGCAGGGAAGTTCGGCAACGAGCAGTGTACGGGATTTAACGGATTTAATCGAATTTCCCAATCCCTAATTCCCCAATCTAAAATCTAAAATCTAAAATCTAAAATCGAATTTCCCAATCCCCCATTCCCCAATCTAAAATCTAAAATCTAAAATCTAAAATCGAACTGTGCCTCCGACTAACTTACCAATTTCCAGGATTTTCCCGGCTAATTCTACACGCCGTCAGTTCCTAAAAAATTCGGCGGCCGCAATTTCCGGGTTAGCTGTTTCGAGTTGCGGCTGGCGACTTGCAGACGTACAATCTGCTCCTACCGTCAAAGGTTCAGCCGACCAACTTTACATCTATACTTGGGCAGGCTATACCGATAACGCTTTGCTCAAGCGCTTTGCCGAAAAAACCGGCATTCGCGTAGTGGCCGACGTGTTTAGCTCCAACGAAGAGATGCTGGCGAGAGTTCAAGCCGGTGGCGCCCGCGCCTACAGCATCATTTACCCGTCTGACTACATGGTGGTTCAAATGACGGAACTCGGGCTGTTGAGCCCATTAGACCATTCGAATTTGGGCGGACTCGATCGGCTCAAAAAACAGTTCCAAAACCCTGTATATGACCCAGGAAACCGCTACAGCGTGCCTTTGAGTTGGGGAACCACAGGCTTGATTTACAACACCGAACAACTCAAAGAAGCTCCTGAAGATTGGAACTATTTGTGGGATCACAAACAGGAGTTAGCAAGGCGAATGACTCTGGCGAGTGATGTTCGAGAAGTCATGGGCGCTGCGTTGCGGATGCTGGGCTATTCTCTGAATTCTACGAACCAAGAGCAAGTGAAACAAGCTTACGAAAAGTTGGTGGAACTCAAACCGGCGATCGCATCTTTTACTACTGATGCTTGGCGGCCTCAAATGCTGACGGGGGATTTGAAAGTAGCTATGTGTTATTCTTCTGATGCTAATGAAGTAATTTCAGATAACGATAAATTGAAGTATGTCGTCCCCAAAAGCGGTTCTTCTCTGTGGACTGACACTTTAGTAATTCCTAAAGGTTCTCCCAATCCCGAAGCAGCTTATAAATGGATTAACTTTCTGCTGCAAGCCGATGTCGCTGCTTCTTTAGTAGATCGGCTCAGTTTTTCAACTCCTTCGGAAGATGCTTTTAGTTTGTTGACGCCGGAACTCCGCGAAAATGAGCTTCTTTTCCCTTCGGAAGATATTTTGAAAAATTGCGAAGGTGTGGCTCCGGTAGGGAAATTTATGGAAGTGTACGATCGCTATTGGACTCAATTAACCAGTGGTTAATCTTATTTATTGCCAGAAATTTCATGTACATTTCGATTTACCGGGGGGTGGGGGCGGGTTTATGAGATTTTTTATTTTAGGCGATTATTGTAGGTGAAACCCGCCCCTACAAATCACAACTCAAAACTCAAAACAATTATTTATGGCTGTTTCAACTAGAACTCCCCCTCCTATTCCTCCCAATTCTTCCTTGAAGGCTGAAACTGTCTCCCCGTGGTCCGCGTGGACAGGTCCGCTGGCATTGCTCGGCCCTTCTGGCTTGTTGCTGCTTTTATTATTAGTCATACCAACTCTGGTGATTTTTCAGCTTAGTTTGGTACCCAATATTAAGCCGGGAGATTTGGTGAATCCTTCGGGAATCGGCAATTACCTGCGAGTGTTTGAGCCGCTGAATTTACAGGTGATGGGTCGATCGCTTTTTTTCGCAACGGGGACTACTATTCTGTGTTTGCTGCTGGGATTTCCCGTCGCTTACTGGATCGCCCTCAATGTCTCGAAAAAGTGGCGGAATTTAACTTTGTTAGGCTTTGTGTTGCCGCTGTGGACTTCTTCGCTGTTGCGATCGTATGCTTGGATTACAATTCTGCGTCCTACGGGGGTCCTCAACTCGCTGCTGGCACTTATAGGCATTCCTCCTCTGGAATTGCTTAATCAAAGTTCCGCCGTTTTAATCGGCATGGCTTACAGTTATTTGCCTTATATCGTGACAATTCTTTACGCTTCTTTGGAAAAGTTAGACCGCAGGTTGCTAGAAGCATCTCAGGATTTGGGCGCCAATCCAGTAGAAACTTTCTGGAAAGTGACAGTACCTCAGACGATGCCGGGAATTGCTGCGGGTTCTTTGCTAGTATTTATTAGCTGTTTGGGCGATTTTGTCGATCCGGAGTTGCTCGGTGGAGCTTCGAGTATGACGGCGGCTCGTTTGATTTACAATCAGTTTTTGGGGGCGACTCAAAATTGGGGGCTGGGTTCGGCTCTGAGTATGGTCTTAATCTTTGTAGTGAGTATCGGAATTGCCCTTTTGCTCAAATATGGCGATCGTAATGCAATTTAAAGAAGTCATTAGTCAGTAGTTATTAGTCATTAGTTATTAGTTACTGGTTATTGGTAGCTACTCACAAATAACAACTGACAACAACCGATTACCAATTACCAATTACCAATTATTACCAATTACCGATTACCGAGACATGGAAAATACCGCCGCAAATCCACAGGAGGAAATACAAGCCGATATGTACTTAAAACCTAAATTTAAGATTTCTTGGCAGGTGATATTTGCCGTTGTGATGTTTTTTTATATGTACCTGCCCATCCTGGTACTCACCTTTTACAGCTTTAACAAATCGCGTTTTAGCGCCGGCTGGGAAGGATTTACTTTAGATTGGTACGTTAAATTATTTAGCGATACGCGGATTTTAATTGCCCTGAGAAACAGTTTAACAGTGGCTGTTTGTGCAGTTGCAATCTCGGCTGTACTCGGCACTTTGATGGCCGTTGGTTTAGCCCGCTACCGCTTTCCTGGCAAGAGTTTATATCAGGGAGTTTCTTACTTGCCGATTATTATTCCAGATATTGCGACCGCCGTTGCTACTCTGGTATTTTTAGCGGCGCTAGCTATTCCTCTGAGTTTGTGGACAATTGTCGCCGCTCACGTTGTGTTTTGTCTGGCTTACATCGCCCTAGCTGTTTCTACTAGATTGGCAGATTTAAACCCGTATTTAGAAGAGGCTGCCTTGGATTTGGGTGCAACGCCTGTTGAGGCTTTTATTCAGGTTTTGCTCCCTCAATTAATACCCGGAATTGTTTCCGGTTGTCTGCTGTCTTTTGTCCTCAGCATGGACGATTTTTTGATTGCGAGTTTTACCGCAGGTAGCGGGACTACAACTCTACCGATGGAAATTTTTAGCCGGATTCGGACTGGGGTAAAACCTGATATTAATGCTCTGAGCGTTCTGTTGATAGTAGGTTCGGGAGGATTGGCATTTTTAGCGGAATATTTGCGCGGCCGGGGCGAGCAAAAACGGGCTCATTAGTCATTAGTCATTGGTTATTAGTCATTAGTCATTAGTCATTAGTCATTGGTTATTAGTCATTAGTCATTAGTCATTAGTCATTAGTCATATCGTTTCCGGTGTAACCGGAATGATAAAGTCAAGGTCAATAATTCCACATTCCCCAACGGACCACTCCCCATCATTCCGGTGTAAGCGGAATTGATATCATTAGTCATTGGTCATTGGTTCTTAGGAATGAGAATTAAATAACTTCCACAAGTTTGTGGGATGGGCGTCCCGCCCGTCC